>JBKKCN010000413.1:0-15665 GCA_046712525.1 Candidatus Rokuibacteriota bacterium | reverse complement strand
TGGGCAACTGGGTGCCGGTGGTGCCGCAGCGCTGGGCCGATGACCGCCGTTTCCCGTGGCTCGCGAAAACGGGCGACTGGTTTCCCTCCCTCGCGATGGGGATCCTCATGAAGGCCCGGCGCAACCTCACGTGAGCAGCGCGTGTCCGGCGTGCGGGCTCACGCAGTTCGCGCTCGCCCTGCGGCTGCCCAGGGCGCGTGTGGAGCGGTGCCGGCGATGCGGCCTGGGCCGCCCCGTGCCGCCGCCGCCGGAGGCCGACGGCCTCGAGCACTTCGCCGCCGACCCCGTCTACTTCCGCGACGCGGTATCCGCGCCCAAAGACCGATGGTGGTATCGGTTCCAGGCGGCGCCGCTCGACATCCTCGTGGGCGCCGGCGCGCCGCCGGGGGCGCGCCTGCTCGATGTCGGGTGCAACGTCGGCTATCTGGTCGCGGCCGCCACCGCGCGCGGGTTCAGCGCGCACGGTGTGGACGGCTCCGCGGCGGCGGTGGCGGTGGGCCGCGAGCGGCTCGGCGTGGATGTGCGGTGTGCACGGGTCGACGCGCGGGCTGTCGACGAGGCGAGCGAGGATGTCGTGATCTTCAATCACGTGCTCGAGCACCTCCCCGATCCCGGTGCGGCGCTGCGCGCGGCCGCCGGCTGGCTGCGCCCGAACGGTTGGCTGGTGGTGGGCGTGCCGAACTTCGCAAGCCCTCTCGCCCGCGCGGCGGGGGCGCGTTGGGCGGGTCTCGTGCCCGAGCAGCACGTGTGGCACTTCACGCCCGCCGCCCTGCGCCGCCTCGTGCGGGCCGCCGGCTTCACGCGCGTGCGCTGGCGCACGTGCATGCTCACGTACGCGCCGCGCTCGCTGCCGCAGTGGTCGAAGTGGCTGCTGCGCCGGGCGCTGGAGCCCCTGCGGCTGGCCGACAACCTCCTGCTCGTCGCGAGGCGGCGCGCGTGAGCGAGCCGCCGCTCGTCACCGCCATGGTCCTCAACTGGAACGGCGCCCACCTGCTGCCGGATTCCCTCGGCACCCTCGCCACCCAGGACTGGTCCGCGCTCGAGACGCTCGTCATCGACAACGGCAGCATCGACGACAGCCGCGCGGTGGCCGCGCGCTATCCCGCGCGCTTTCTGCCTCTCGGCGAGAACCTCGGCTTCTCGCGCGCGTACAACCGCGCCCTTCCCGAGGCCAAGGGCGAGTTCCTGTTCATCGTCAACAACGACATGCGCTTTCTGCCGGAGTGCGTGGGCCGCCTCGCGCGCGCGCTCGCCGCCGATGCCACGCTCTTTGCGGTGGACCCCACGCAGCTCTCGTGGGACGGCGCCCGCGTCATCCACGGCCGCATGCGCCTGGTGCCGGGCTCGATGCACGACACCGTCATCCCGCCCTTCGCCGCCGAGTACACGGCGGCCGCCGATGCGCACGTGGAGGTGCCGTGGGGATGCGCGGGCAGTCTGCTCGTGCGGCGCAGCCGCTTCGAGGCGCTGGGCGGGTTCGATCCCACCTTCTTCATCGACTTCGAGGACACCGACCTCTGCTGGCGCGCGTGGCGCCGGGGCTGGCGCACGGAGTACGTGCCGGAGGCCGTCCTCTACCACAAGGTCGGGATGTCGGGCGACGAGTACCAGCATCTCATCCGGGGCGTGGCGGCGGGCGCGGTGCCGAAGACGTGGTTCAAGCGGCGCGTGAGCTATCACACCAACCTCGTGCGCTTCGCGCTGAAGTGCCTGCCGCCACGGGTGGCAGCGCGGCTACTCGCCCATCTGACTGCCCGCGCCGCGTGGCATGTGACGCACGGCAATCCCAAGCTCGCCCTCGCCATTGCATTCGCGCTCACGACGAACGCGCGCCGCCTGCCCTCGACGTGGGCGGCGCGAGCGGAAGTGGAGCGCACCCAGGTGCACGATCACGCCGCCTTGATGGCGCGCTTCACGCCGGCATGACAACGGTGCTCGTGACGGGCGGCGCGGGCTTCATCGGCTCGTACCTCGTGGAAGCGCTGGTGGCGGCGGGCCGGCGCGTGCGCGTGCTCGACTCCCTCGACCCGCAGGTGCACGGAGCCCACGCCACGCGCGCGCGCTACCTGCCGGAGCGTGTCGAGCTGATCCACGCCACCGTCTCCGACGCCGCCGCGGTGGACCGCGCGCTCGCGGGCGTCGAGTCCGTCGTGCACCTTGCGGCGCAGGTGGGGGTCGGGCAGTCGATGTACGCGATCGTGCCGTACGTCGAAGCCAACTGCGTGGGCACGGCCGTGCTGCTCGATCGCCTCGTCAACGGCGGCCACGCGGTGCGCCGCCTCGTGGTGGCCTCGTCGATGTCCATCTACGGCGAGGGACGCTACCGCTGCGCGACTTGTGGCCTCGTCGCCCCTGCGCTGCGTCCGCTCGCCCAGCTCGAGGCCCGCCAGTGGGAGATGCGGTGTCCCGCGTGCGGTGCGGTGGTGGAGCCGGTCCCCACGGACGAGGACAAGCCGCTGCGGCCCACGTCCGTCTACGCGGTGAGCAAGCGCGACCAGGAGGAGCTGTGCCTGTGCGTGGGGCGCGCGTACGGCATCGGCACCGTCGCGCTGCGTTTCTTCAACGTGTACGGCCCGCGCCAGTCGCTGTCGAACCCGTACACGGGGGTGGCGGCCATCTTCTCCTCGCGGCTGCTCAACGGGCTGCCGCCCATGATCTTCGAGGACGGCCTGCAGAGCCGCGACTTCGTGCACGTGAGCGACATCGTGCGGGCGCTCGTGCTTGCGCTCGACCGCACCGACGTGGCGGACGTCGCCCTCAACGTGGGCACGGGGCGCCCCACCTCCGTGGCCGCCATCGCACGGGGGCTCGCGGAGGGGCTCGGCGTGGACCTGCCGGCGCAGCTCGTCGGCAAGTTCCGCGAGGGCGATATCCGTCACTGCGTGGGGGACGTGCAGCGCATCAAGCGCACGCTCGGCTATGTGCCTCGCGTGTCGCTGGAGGACGGGCTCAAGGAGCTGGCGCAGTGGAGCCGGGGCCAGGAGGCCGTCGATCGCGTCGCGCAGGCGCAGGCCGAGCTGGAACGCAAGGGACTGATCCGGTGATGACGGTGGGGATGTACACGACGGTGGGCAGGCGCTGCGGCATCGCCGACTACACGGCCGCTCTCACCGCGGCCCTCGGTGCCTCCGCCGCCGTGACCACGGTCTCCATCCATCCCGGCGCGTGGAGCCCGCTCGCCCTCGCGGCGGCGGGCGCGCGGCTGAGCCGCCACCAGGTCGCGCACGTCCAGCACACGTACAGCTTCTTCGGCGTCGATCACCTCACGTACACGATCGCCATGCGCGTGCTGCGTGCGCGCATCCGCCGCCCGTTGGTCGTCACCGCCCACACCGTGCGCCCGCCGGGCCCCGCGCGCTATCCCGGTGGCCTCGGCAGCGCGCTCGCGAACGCGCTCGGCGCCCCCCGCTGGCACGACGTGGAGACCTTTGCCCGTGCCGAAGCCGTCATCGTGCACGCGCGCCTGCACCGCGAGCGCCTGCTTGCGCGCGGCGTCGCCGCCGAATGCTGCCGCGTCATCCCGCCCGGCGTGCCGCCGCGCGTGGCGGTGTCGGCGTCAGCGGTGGCGCAGTTTCGGGCGCGCCACGGCCTCACCGGACGGCCGGTCGTCGGTGTCTTCGGATTCCTCGAGCGCTCCAAGCGCTTCGCGACGGTGCTGGAGGCCCTGCGCGAGACGGGCAGGGGCGCCGAGGCGCCCGTGCTCCTCCTCGCCGGCGGCCCGCGCCTGCCGGAGCACGACGTGATCGAGCGCGAGATCCGCGCCGACGCCGCGCGCGCCGGTCTCGCCGACCGCGTCGTCATCACCGGCTACCTCCTGCGCGACGAGGTGCCGGTGGCGCTGGAGGCGATGGACGTGGTGGCGGTCCCCTACGCCACGGACGACAGCGTGTCCTATTCGCTGCACGTGGCGCTCGCCCAGCGCCGCCCTGTCGTGGCCACCGATCTCGATCCGATGCGCGAGATCGCCGAGCGCGGCCACTGCGTGGACCTCGTGCGCGCGGGCGACCCTCACGATCTCGCCAAGGCGCTGCGCGGCCTCCTCGAGGACGGGCAGCGCCGGGCGCGGCTCGGAGAGGCCGCCGCCGAGTACGCCGAGACGGCATCGGTCGCCGTCAGCGCGCGCCTCACGCTCGACACCTACGCGGCGATCGCCGGACGCCCGGCGTGAGGCCGCGGCTGCCCGCCGTCGTCGTCGTGCTCGCCCTCGTGCTCGCGGCGCTGGGCGGCCGCTTCGGCGTGCACATGCTGCAGCTGCCGCGCAAGGGCCTTCACGCCGACTTCGCGACGCTCTACACGGGTGCGCAGGTCTACCGTGAGGGCGGCCGCTTCTACGACGCGCAGCCGGGACGCGACGATTTCGGATCCACGGAGAATCGGCACGTGCTGGAGGCGGCGCGCCGCCTCGGCACCCTGCACGCCCACGCCGACCTGGTACACGTCCATGTCTTCTCGTATCCCCCCTTCACCGTCCTGCCCTTCCTGCCCTTCACGGTCCTGCCTTTTCGCGCGGCGGCGGTTGTGTGGCAGGCGTTGAGCCTCGGCTTTCTGGCGCTATCGCTGTGGTGCCTGTGGCGGGCGGTCCCGCTGTCGCCGGTGGGCGGCACGCTGCTCATCGCGCTCGCCCTGTTGTACGAGCCGCTCGAGAACTCGCTCGGCCTCGGCCAGATCAACCTCTTCATTCTTGCGCTCACGTCCGTGTTCCTGTGGGCGCTGGTCTCCGGCCGCGCAGCACTCGCGGGCGTTGCGCTCGGGCTCGCGGTCGCCATGCGTTTCCATCCCGCCATCTTCTTCGTCTATCTCGCGTGGCGACGGAAGTGGGCGCCACTCGCCTGGGGCATGGCGACGGCGGCGGGATGCACGGGTATCGCGATCCTCGTCGTGGGCTGGCAGGCTACCGTCGAGTACGCCACCGTGGTGGCGCCGAAGTACGCGCGGGCGTTTCCCGGACCCGGCAACCTCTCGCTCACAGGCTGGCTCACCACGGTGGGCCCGACCGTCGCGCCCTCGCTGAGCCTGGATGCATGGCGCCGCGGGGGCCAGATCGTGTCCGTCGCGGTCCTCGGCGCCGCCTTCTGGCGGCTGCGCCCCAGTGGCGCGGTCGCCGGTACGAACGCGGGCGGGGGGCTGGGGGGGCCGTTCGCGGCCCCCCATCTTAGTCAACGCCAACGTCTCGTCGCCGAGCTTGGTTTTGTCACCGTGGTGCTCTACCTCGTGCTGCCGAACACCACCATCAACCACCTCGTCTTCCTGTTTATTCCGCTCGCCCTCCTCGTGGAGCGCGCGGTGGCGCTGGGGGAGCGCGGGCTCGTGGCCGCGATCGCGGTCGTCGTCCTGCTGATCGGCGCCGTTGACGACTACTACATGCACCCGCGCCTGAACGGTGGGCCCCAGATCCTCCTGGGTGGCATCAAGACCTACGGCCTCGTGCTCCTCGGCGCTGCCATGGCCGCCGTGATACGGCCGGCGCACGCAGAGGTGCGGTCGTGACCGCCTCCCGCGACGGCGTGCGCATCTTCGTCACCGCCATGCTGCTGTACGCCGCCTTCTGGAACCCGTGGATGCAGTTTTCGAACAGCAAAAACTACCTCGATACCGCGGTGTCGTTCATCGACACGGGGCGATGGGAGCTCGCGCACGCGCCACTCTACGAGGGCAAGGACACCGCCACCGCGCGCGACGGCCGCGTGGTCCCTGGTGTGCCGGTGGGCACGGCGGTGGCGGCCATGCCCCTGTACGCGGTGTGGCGGGCGCTGGTGGGCCGCGTGCAGACGCTCGAGGATTTCCACGGATTCAACGGCTTCGTCGCCCTTGTGCTCTGCGCGCCGGCGGCGGCGCTGGCCGCCGTGCAGGTGGCGTGGATCGCGGGGTGGCTCGGCGCCGGCCGCCGCGGGCAGGTGCTCGCCGCGCTCCTCTTCGCGCTCGGCACGCAGTGCTTTCAGTTCGGCACCATGGTTGCCAAAGAAAGTCTGGCCGTCCTCGTGCTGACCACCGCCGTCCGTCTCGCCGTCTCCGCGGGCGCGACGTGGCGCCGCGCCGCCGCCGGCGTGCTTGCGGGCATCGCGGTGTGGCTGTCGTTTCAGCTCGCGCTCCTCGCGCCGCTCCTGGCCGGGCTCATCCTGGCGCGCGAGGGCTCGCGCGCGTGCGCGGCCTTCGTGGCGGGCGGCCTGCCCTTCATGCTCGCCCTCGGCGCCTACAACGCGTGGCTCTTCGGCGCCCCGTGGTCGTCGTCGTATTCCGCACTCACCGGCCTGAACACGGGGTGGGTGGCGCCGAAGCCCGCCATTCTTGCAGACTTTCTGGTGGGCCCGCGCGGCGGCTTCTTCCTGTACTCGCCCTTCCTCCTCCTTGCCTTCACGGGCCTCGCCGCTGCGTGGTGCGGCGCGCGGCGCGCGGAGGTGGTGGTGACCGGCGTGCTCTTCGCCGGTCTCTGGCTCGTGGGCGCGAGCTGGCAGTCGCAGTTCGCCGACCGCGCGTCGTGGTCGCACGGGCTCGGCACGCGCTACATGTTTGCCGTCGTTCCCCTCGTGGCCGCCTTCACGGGCCCCGCTCTCGAGCGCCTGCGCCCGCGCGCGATGGCGCTGGTGGCGGCGCCGTCGCTGGCGTTCGGCTACCTGGGCGCGCAGGCGGGCTTCGCGCCGGTGCCGAATGCGCTGCCGTATGCGCTGAAGACGTGGGTGTCGGGCACCGGCATGGGCGTCTTCTTCAAGGAAGCGCTGCCGGCCTGGCTCGGCGTGGACACGCTGCACACGATGGTGAGTCGTGCCGACGTCACCGCCGACGATGTGCTGCGCATGCTGCCGACGCCCGCGGGCCTTGCGCTCGCCGTCCACCAGGCGCTCTTCCTGCTGCTGAACGCGCTCGTGCTCGTCGGCATCGCGTTGATCCTGCGCCGGCTGTGGCGCGAGCCGCGTGCCGTGGAGGCCGTCGCGTGCGCGTCATGATGGTGTGCCCCTCGTACCCGCCGCAGGCGGTGACGTGCGGCGTCGGCGACTACACTCGCTGCCTGGCCACCGAGCTCGTCCGCCAGGGAGACACCGTTTCCGTCATCACCTCTGGCGAGTGGCGCGGCCAGGCTTCTTCCCAGGACGTCACCGTGTTGCCCGTTTTCGACGACATCCCGGCGTGGTGGCGCGTGACGCCGGCGGACGTCGTGCACGTGCAGTACGCGCCCGATCTGTACCGCCGGCGCGGGCAGCTGGCGCGACTGGCCCTGTGCGGTCGCCTCGGCGCCGTGCCGCCCGTCGTCGTCACCTTTCACACGCTTCTCGACGGTACCCCGGCGGGGCGCGCGCGCGCCCTGTGGCTACTCGCGATGGCGAACGCGGCCATCAGCGCGAACGAAGAGGTGACGGCGATGGTGCGCCGGCGCCTGCCCGCCTGGCTCGCGGGCGGGCTCACCGAGATCCCGATCGGCTCCAACATCGCGCCCGCGCCCGTTGCCGACCGCGCCGCCGTCCTCGCGCGCCTGTCCCTGCCCGCCAACGCGCTCCTCGTCGCTCATTTCGGGCTCGTGTATCCCGGCAAGGGACTGGAGACGCTCCTCGACGCGCTCACGCAGGTGCGCCGCCGCCATCCGCGCGCGCATCTCGTCATCGTCGGTGACATCCGCGAGGAGGATCGCGCGTACCGCGCGGGACTCCAGGCGCGCGTGGAGCGTCTCGGCCTGCGCTCGGTGGTGGTGTGGACAGGCCGCATGACGGATGCGGACGCCTCCGGCGTGCTGAGCGCCGCCGATCTCTTCGTGGTGCCCTTCGACGAGGGCGCCTCCATCCGGCGCGGCAGCCTCATGGCCGGCCTTGCCCACGGCTGCCCCGTGATCAGCACGCTTCCCGCGCGGCCGTCAGCGTGGCTGCGCGACGGCGAGGCGCTGGCGCTCGTGGTGCCGCGCGACGTGCCGGCGCTCGCAGAGCGGATGGTGGCCCTCCTCGACGCACCCGCCGAGCGTCGCCGGCTCGCGGCGGCGGCGTGCACGCTCGCCGAACGCTTCGCATGGCCCGCCATCGCCGCCCATACGCGCGAGATCTACGGGAGCGTGCGGACGCCCAGCATGCGCGGCACCCCCAGCGTGCGCGGCAGACAATGAAGATCCTGGTCCTCACGCCGACCTTTCTGCCCGTGGTGGGAGGGGCCGAGCTGGTGGTGCTCGAGGTCTACCGGCGGCTCGCGCGCCGTCACGAGGTACGCCTGCTCACGCCCGTGCTCAGCGACGGGCTGGTGCGCGCGTTCGGCGCCGAGGAGTACGAGTCGCTCGTGAACTTTCCCGTCGAGCGCTACGCCGACCGCGTGACGTTCATGCGCGTGCCCGGCCATCGCTGGAGCGGAGGCGCCATTCCTCCCTTCTCGCTGTCGGCCGTCGCCGCCGTGCGGCAGGCGGTGAAGCGGTGGCGCCCTCACGTGCTGAACGTGCACTACCTGATGCCTACCGGGCTCGCCGGGCTCGTGGCCGAGCGAGCCTTCGGCGTACCCACGGTGCTGACCCTGAACGGGCGCGACGTCCCGGGGCCGGGGGTGCCGCCCCTCTGGCGCTGGTGGCAGCGCGTGCTCCTTGCGTCCGTCGCCGGCGCCACCTACGTCTCCGGGTACTGTCGCGACGCGGTGTACGGCGGCGGTGCCGGCCGCGGCGAGATCATCTACAACGGCGTCGACGTGCCTCCGCTGCCGGGCGATGGCGCGGCGGTGCGCCGGCGTCTGGACGTCGGCGCCGAGGATCTGGTCGTCTTCGCGCTCCAGCGGCTCGGGACCGAGAAGCGAGTGGATGCGCTGTTGCTCGCCGTGCGCCGCTGCCTGGATGCCGGGAGCCCCGTCACGCTCGTCATCGGCGGCACCGGCCCCGAAGAGCGCCCCCTGCGCGCGCGCGCGGCTGCGCTCGGGATCGACAAGCACGTGCGGTTCGCCGGATATATTCCGCGCGCCGAGCTCGGGGGTCATTTCGCCGCTGCCGACGTGTTCGCCTCATGCTCCACGTTCGAGACGTTCGGCATCACGGTGGCGCAGGCGATGAGCTACGGGCTGCCGGTGGTGACGATGCGAAACACCGCGCTGCCGGAAATCCTCGGCGACGGCGGCATCCTCGTGGATGAGCAGGACCTCGGCCGCTTCGGCGAGGCGCTCGCCGCCCTCGCCGCCGATCCCGTGCGGCGGCGTGCCCTTGGGGAGAGCGGGCGGCGGCGGGCGGCCGCGCTCTTTTCGTGGGAGACGGTGGCGGCGCGCTACGAGGCCGCGCTACAGCGCGCGGCGGCCGCCTCGTGAGCCGCGAGCGGACCGTTCACGTGGTGCTCACGCTGCTCGTCACGCTGGCCGCCTTCCGGTATGCGCACGCCATCGTCAAGCTGACGGTGGAGACCTCGCGCGTCGACTTCGGCACCTTCTACACGTTCACGGCCGCGCTGTGGCGCGGGTACGATCCCTTCACGACCGAAGGTCTGCAGGCGCTGGATCACCTCGCCATTCCGCGCGCCGGCACCGTGGCGCCGACCTTCGCGCCTGCCGGCTACCTGTTCTTTCTTCCCTTCGTGGCGCTGCCGTACGAGACGGCGCGCGCGGCATGGCTGCTCGCGGGACAGGGCGCCCTCCTCGGCACGCTGTGGGTGCTGTACCGCCGGCTCGCGCCGCCACTGCCGGTGGCGATGGGCGCGTTGGTGATCGTGCTCGGCTACCAGCCGATCTACGAGGACGTCAGCGTGGGCAACCTCAACCACGTCGTCCTCTTCCTCCTCGCTCTCGCCGTCGTGGTCGACCCGCGCGTACGCCCGCTCGCGGTCGCGCTGCCACTGTCGCTGGCACTGAACCTCAAGCTCTACTGCGTCGTCTTGCTGCCGCTGCTCGTGTGGGTGGGCGCCGGCACCGCCGCCGTGCTGACAGCGGCGCTGGCGGTGGCGTGGACGCTGGTGGCGGTGGCCGTCTTCGGCGCCGCGTGGCTGCCGCGCTACGTGGACTTTCTCCTCGTCGGCTCCGCGTCGCTGCATGCCTGGTCGCGCAATCTCTCGCCGCACGCCATCCTGCATCGCCTCGCCGGTGTGGCCGCGCCGCAGCCGGTGGTGGAGGCGGCGGCGATCACGTTCGCGCTCGGCATCGCCGCGCTCGTGGCGTGGGGCGCGCGGGGCGGCCGCGCGCGCTCGGACTCCATGCTGGTCGCGTGGGCGGCCGCGCTCGCCGCCATGCCGCTCATGTCGCCGCTCACGGAGGAGCATCACCTCGTGGTGAGCCTGATCCCGCTCCTCTTCGCGATCGCGCGCGTGGCCACGCGGGGAGGAGCCGCCGACGTCGCGTTGCTCGCGGGCGCGACGGCGCTGCTCGCGGGCCGCTATTCGCTGGAAAGCTTCCCCGCCTTCGCGACGGGCGTGGCCTCGTTGGCCACGGGCGGCAAGGCGCTCGGCGCCGGCCTGCTGCTCGCGGTCATCGTGCGGCTGGCGCGCGCGCCGGAGCCCGCCCGTGCGTGAGCGGGTGCTCTACCTGCATCACGTCGGTGAGCTGAGCGGGGCGGAGAACAGCCTGCGTCTGCTCATGCGCCACCTCCCGCGCGAGCGCTACGCGCCCGTGTTCGGCGGGCCCACGCAGGGACCGTTCCCGCAGGCCCTCGTCGCGGACGGTGTGGAGATCGTGCCCGTCGCCTTCGGCCCGCTGCGAAGCGTGCGCGGCGTGCTGGGGGCGGTGCGCCGGGTGCGGGCGGCCATCCGCGACCGCCGCGTGGCCGTCGTGCACTCCAACGGTCCGCAGACGAACGTCGTGGCAGGGCTGGCGGGGCGCCTCGCCGGCGTGCCGGCCGTCTGGCATGCGCGCAACCTCCTCCACGGCACCATGCGCGACGTCGACCGCGCGCTGGCGCCGCTCGCCACGCGGATCATCTGCAACGCGGATGCGATCCGCGCCCGCTTCGCGGGCAGCCGCGCGTGGGACAAGTCGGTCACGATCATCAACGCCGTGGACACGCGCGAGTTCCACCCCGGGGTCGACGGCGCGTCCTTTCGCGCGGAGCAGGGGGCGGACGCCGCCCTGCCGCTGGTGGGCATCGTGGGACGCATCGGGCTCGGGAAGGGGCACGAGCATTTCGTGGAGGCGGCCGTGCGCCTGCTGCGCGCGGGCACGGCGGCGCGCTTCGTGATCGTGGGTGATTCGCTCTTCGCCGAGGATGCGTGGCGCGCGGCCGCGCTGCGGCGGCAGGTGAAGGACGCCGGGCTCGAGGAGCGGATCCGCTTCACGGGCGTCCGTCGCGACGTCCCCCGCGTCATGCGCGGGCTCGACGTGCTCGTGCTCGCCTCCGATGCCGAGCCGTGCGGCCGCGTCCTCTTCGAGGCGATGGCGTCGGGGAGGGCGGTGGTCGCCACGAACACCGGTGGCACTCCCGAGATCGTCCGCGACGGTATCGAAGGAATCCTGGTGCCGCCGCGGGACGCGGGGGCGCTCGCGGGGGCCATCGGCGCCCTGCTCGTCGATTCCCCGCGGCGCGCGCGAGTGGGCGACGCCGGCCTCGCGCGGGTGCGCGCGGAGTTCACGATCGAGCGCTACGTGGCCCGAACCGTGGCCGTCTACGACGACGTCACCCGCGGACGGCGCGCGTGAGCGCCGACGTGGACGTCGTCATCGTGAGCTGGAACACGCGCGAGCACCTCGCGCGCTGCCTTGCCGCTCTCGGTGCGGGCTGCGATCGCATCGCGCTCGACGTCATCGTGGTGGACAACGCGTCGAGCGACGGCTCGCCGGCGATGGTGGCGGAGAAGTTTCCGCACGCGCGGCTCATCGAGAATGCCACCAACGCCGGCTTCGGTCGCGCCTGTAACACGGGCGCGGCGGCAGGGAGTGCGCGCGCCATTCTCCTGCTCAACAGCGATTGCGAGCCGGCGCCGGGCGCGGTGGCCGCGATGCTCGGCGCGCTCGACCAGGACCTCGCGCTGGGCGCTGTCTTCTGCCGTCTCCTCAACGAGGACGGCACGCTGCAGCCCTCCGTGCACCGGGTGCTGCCCACGCCGTGGGCGCACGTGGGCGACGTGTTCTTCCGCTCCTCGCTGCGCCACGCCGTGTACCGGACGCCGGCGCTCAAACGCTGGCTGTTCGCTCCCACGCTGCGCCGTCATGCCGCCGCGCACGACGTGGCGTGGGGCGGCGCCGCCTCCATGCTCGTGCGCCGCTCCGCGTTCGACGCCATCGGCGGCTTCGACGAGCGCTTCTTCATGTACTCGGAAGACCTCGACCTCTGCGCCCGGCTCGGCAACGCCGGCCACCGTCTGCGTTTTCTGCCCGAGGCCGTCGCCATGCACGCGTGGGGTGCGTCCACCGCGCAGCGTCCCGCCGCCATGCTGCGTGAGGCGTACGTCAGCCGCATTCGCTATTTCGACAAGCACTTTCCCGGGGGGGGCGGCGCGCTCGTGGCCGCCCTCGCCCGCGTCGAGCTCCGCGTCCGCCTCGCGGCCTTCTCGCTCCTCGGCGTCCTGCCCGGCGGCGCGCCGTGGCGCCGGCGCACCGCGGAGACGGCCGCCTGTCTGGTGGAGATCCGCCGCCTGCGCGAGGAGCGCGTGTGAGCCCCGAGCTGAGCATCGTGATCCCCGCGTGGAACGAGCGGGAGAACCTGGAACTGCTGCTGCCCGCGCTGCGTGAGGTCCTCGAGCACATGGGCGTGGTGGCGGAGGTGGTGGTCGCCGACGGGGGCTCCACCGACGGCACGCGGCACGCGGCCGAGCAGCGGGGTGCCCGCGTCGTGATGCAGACGGAACACGGCTACGGTGGCGCGCTCATGGCGGGCTTCGCCGCCACCAGCGCGCCTTACATCATCACCATGGACGCCGATCTCTCGCATCGCCCGCTCTTCATCGAGGAGCTGTGGAAGCGGAGGCACGAGGCGGAGATGCTCATCGCCTCGCGCTACGTGGCGGGTGGCAGCGCCGAGATGGGCCCCGTGCGGCGGGTGCTCAGTCACCTCCTCAACCGCACCTACGCGCGCGTGCTGTCGCTGCCGCTGCGCGACCTCTCGAGCGGCTTTCGCATGTACCGCCGCGACGTGCTCGCGGGTCTCACGCTCGTCGCGCGCGACTTCGACGTTCTCGAGGAGCTGCTCATCCGCGTGCACGCCCAGGGCTGGCGCATCGTGGAGGTGCCCTTTCGCTACATGGCGCGCGGCACCGGGAGCTCGCACGCCCGCCTGTTCAAGTTCGGCTGGGCGTTCACCAAGACGCTCGTGCGCATGTGGCAGTTGCGCAACTCGGTGGCGGCCGCCGATTACGACTACCGGGCCTTCGACAGCGTGGTGTGGCTGCAACGGTACTGGCAGCGCACGCGCCATCGCATCATCCTCGACTACGTGGGGGCGGGGGGTCGCAGCGTGGACGTGGGCTGCGGATCCAGCCGCATCGTGATGGCGATGCCGCGCGCGGTTGCCATCGATATCCTCGAGAGCAAGCTGCGGTGGTTGCGCCCGCATCATGGGCCGCTCGTGCTCGCGAGCGGCGACCGCCTGCCCATGGCGGACGCCACCGTGACCACGCTGGTGACCTCGGAGGTGATCGAGCACGTGACCAACGCGCCCGAGCACCTCGCGGAGGCCGCGCGCGTGCTCGCGCCGGGCGGCATCCTCGTGGTGGGCACCCCTGACTATGGCCGCTGGCTCTGGTGGGCCATCGAGTGGGTGTACGGCAAAGTGCTTCCGGGCGCCTACGCGCATGAGCACGTCACGCACTTCACGCGCGAGAGCCTCGCCGCCGCCCTGCGCGCGCTCGACCTGGAGATCCTCGACTGCCGGTACGTCGGCTTCTGCGAGATGATCTTCAAGGCCCGCAAGCCCGTTCTCCGCAAGGCCCTGCCATGATGCGGCTCGGCGTCGACGGCCGCGAGCTGCGGCGCGAGGGGCGTACCGGCATCGCGCGCTACGCGCTCGAGGTCGTGACGGCGGCCGCCGCGCGCGGGTGGACCGTCACCGTCTACGGCGATGCCGGTACTCGCCGCGACCTCGCACTGCCCGGCGTCACCGTGCGCACGCTGTCGGCGCCTGCCACCGTGTGGTGGGACCAGGTGACGCTGCCGCGCGCGCTGCGTGAGGACGGCGCCCGCGTGTTCCTGTCGCCCTATTACAAGGCGCCGCTTCACGCGCCGTGCCCCTGCGTGATCACGATCCACGATCTCTTCTTCATCGGCTATCCCGGACACCGGCGCCCCGTGATGGACGGATTGCGCACGGCGGCGGCGCGGCTCTACGCGCGGCGCGCGCAGGCCGTGATCGCCGACTCCGAGCATTCGGCACGGACGGTGGTGGAGCGTCTCGGCGTCGACCGCGGCCGGATCACGGTGGTGCCGGTGGCCGTGGGAGCGGAGTTCGTGCCCTCACCCCTTCACGAGCGGACGCGCGTTCGTTACGGCGTGGGCAGTGCCTACGTCCTCTACGTCGGCAACTTCAGGCCTCACAAGAACCTCGGCAGGCTCCTGCGTGCGTGGGCGGCACTGCCGGGCGCGCTGCGCGCCTCTCACCGACTCGTGCTCGCGGGCGGCGATGACGCGGGCCGTGCCGGCCTGCACGCCCTCGCGGCCACGCTCGGCATCGCGAACTCGGTCGTCTTCACCGGGCACGTCGACGATGCCGACCTTCCGGGCCTCTACAGCGGAGCCGCCGTCCTCGTGCTGCCCTCGCTCGAGGAGGGCTTCGGACTACCGGCGGTGGAAGCGATGGCGTGCGGCACTCCCGTGATCGTGTCGGACGGGGGCGCGCTTCCCGAGGTCACCGCGGGAGCGGCAGTGGTGGTCGATGCCGGCAAGGAGGAGGCGATCGCCTCTGCCATCACGGCCGTCCTCGTCGACCCCGACCACGCCGCCGTCCTGCGCCGCCGCGGCGCAGCGCGCGCGCTGGCCTTCACGCCTGCCCACACCACCGCGCGCGTGCTCGATCTCCTCGAGCGCGTGGCGTGCGGCCACCGCTGATGTGTGGCATCGCGGGCTACGTGACGCCGGGGGCGGGCCCGCAGCCGCTGGCCGGGATGCTGCGCGTGCTCGAGCACCGCGGGCCGGACGACACGGGCAGCTGGAGCCGCGACGGCGCCGCCCTCGGCATCACGCGCCTGGCGATCATCGACCTCGTCACGGGACGCCAGCCCATGACGACGGCGGACGGCGCCGCCGGGCTCGTGTTCAACGGCGAGATCTACAACTTCCGCGAGCTGCGATCGAGCTTGCAGGCTCGTGGCGTGCGCTTCGCGACCACCAGCGACACGGAGGTGCTCCTGCGCCTGTGGGAGCGGGACGGCGAGGCGTGTGTGCAGTCGCTGCGCGGCATGTTCGCGTTCGCGGTGTGGGACGCGCGACGCGGGCGCCTGTTCGTCGCGCGCGACAGGCTCGGAAAGAAGCCGCTGTACTACTGGAAGGGCGACGGGATCTTCATCTTCGCCTCCGAGATCAAGGCGCTGCTCGCGCATCCCGCGGTGCCGCGCGCCCTCGACTGGCAAGCGTTCCATCACTACATGGCCTTCGGCTATACGCCGGGCGACCGCTCGATCTTTGCCGGTGTCCGCAAGCTGCCCGCCGGCCACACCGGTATCGTGGCCGAGGGCGCCCTCACCCTGCACCGGTACTGGGCGCTGCCGCCCGGGCGGCCGCCGCGGCCCGAGCCCGCCGCGGAGGTGGCGGCCCGCGTGCGCGCCGAGGTGCGGGAGGCGGTGCGCGTGCGCCTGGAGAGCGACGTGCCTCTCGGC
>JBKKCN010000412.1:0-3628 GCA_046712525.1 Candidatus Rokuibacteriota bacterium | reverse complement strand
GCGGGCAACATGCCGGTGAGCAGCGCCTGCATCGGCTCGCTGTGCCACTCGCGCGCGCCCACCGCGCTGCCCGCCACCTCGCCGCCCGGCTTGACGACGAAGGTCGCCGGCAACGCCGTCACGCGCCACGCGGTGGCGGTCTTGCTATCAGGATCGAGCAGGATGGGGAAGGTGAGCGCGAGATTGCGGACGTACGGCTCGAGCAGCGCGCGCGGCCCGCCGCGGTCCACGGACACGCCGAGCACGACGAGTCCACGCGCGCGGTAGTCCTTCCACAGCGCCTCCAGCGTCGGCATCTCGTCGGTGCACGGCACGCACCAGGTGGCCCAGAAGTTGAGGATGACCAGCTTGTCGCGGTAGTCGGCGAGCGCCGCGCGCCGTCCGTCGAGTGTGGCGAGGCTGAAGGCGGGGCCACGCTGGCCCTCCTTGAATTCGGAGATACCGGCTTTCTCGAAGGCGTCGAGGACGGGCTCGGCGTGATGCCCTCCGTGATGGCCGCCTTCCTCGCCCGGCCGGCTGCGCGGCAGGAACCACACGAGCGCGCCCACGAGGACGACGGCAAGCGTGGCGCGCACGACGGTGTCGCGCCGGGACGCTCCGCCGAGGCTAGACGCCCAGCTTTTCACGCGTCACCGGGCTCTCTCTGAGCTCGCGCGAGGAGGCCTCGAACACGATCGAGCCCTTCTCCATGATGTAGCCGCGGTCGCAGACGGACAGGGCCACGCGCGCGTTCTGCTCCACGAGCAGCACCGTCACGCCCAGCCGCTTGAGCTCGGCCACCATGTCGCGGATGTGCCGGATGAAGGCCGGCGCCAGCCCCTGCGTGGGCTCGTCCATGAGAATGAGCTTGGCGCCCGCCATCATGACGCGCGCGATGGCGAGCATCTGCTGCTCGCCGCCCGACAGCGTCTTGCCCGCCTGGTCGATGCGCTCCTTCAGGCGAGGGAAGTGCGCGAACACTTCGTCCAGCCGCTGCCGCCGGAGCGCATCGGACCGATTTGAGGACGCGGAGAGTCCCAGCTCGAGATTCTCGCGCACGGTCAACCCGGGAAAGATGCGCCGGTTCTCCGGCACGAACCCGATCCCCAGCCGTGCGATGTCGTGCGGCGTCAGGCGGGTGAGGTCCACGCCGTCGTACTCGATCGTCCCCCGCCACGGCTTGAGAAACCCCATCGCCGTCTTCATGAGCGTGGTCTTCCCCATCCCGTTTTTGCCAAGCAGCGCCACCGCCTCGCCCGGCCGCACCTCGAGCGACACCCCAAACAAGATGGGTGTTGCCCCATACCCCGCGTGCACGTCACGAATACGCAGCATCAGTTCGTCACCAAGGACGTAGTTCTCCTGAGCTCGACGTCGCCGTCAGCGGCCGGAGGCGTCAGCGGCGGCGCGAAATGGTGTCCGCGGCATGCCGTTGTTAACCTACCTCTGCCATCCCATCGAAGAAATCGACGACCCCAGTCTCCAGCGAATACTCGGCACCGACGACGACGAGTCCATCTTTTTGGATCAGCTGTTCGAGGACTTCCGATCCGTGCCGCAGCTGGTTCGCTGAGACGCGGATGTTGGCCCGAACAGCGTGCCGCACGAGAACATCCGGGTCGTGCCTTAGCTCTGTCGCGAGCAGCTCTGCGACGGATGGCCGAACGCGGTCGACGATCGAGCGCAAATGCCGCGATTGGCGATCCGTCGGCCGCTGAAGTTCTTCCAGAGTTGCCAGAACAGCCCCGCACTGAGAATGCCCCAGAACCACGACCAGTCGTGTGCCGAACCGCGCCGCGGCGAACTCGACACTGCCGACTTGAGAAGACGCGACGATGTTTCCGGCAACGCGGATGACGAACAGGTCGCCAAGGCCTTGATCGAAGACGATCTCTGCTGGCACCCGCGAGTCGGAACATCCGAGAATGATGGCGGACGGCTCCTGACCTGCCGCCAACTCATTGCGGCGCGTCTGGCCCGTGAGCGTGTCGCGGCTCCGAAGGTCAGATACGAAGCGACGGTTCCCCTCTCGCAGGCGTTCGAGTGCTTCTCGCGCTGAGATCATCGACCCTTCATCGCAATGGACCCGTCCTGCGCAATGGGAAGGCTCGCCCGAATCCGGTCGCGAAGCGCACCACGCCGCGCTTCGCTCAGTGACATGGCATAGGCGGGCGCCGGAGCCTGGCCTCCAAGGCAGGGCGACCAGTAATCGTCGAAATCGCGAAAGCGAGTGGGCACGTCGATTGGCCGCGTGTCGACTGCCCTCAGGCCGGCCTGCACGAACAGCTCGGCCAGCGCGGTGGGGTGGCAGATCGGGAAGCGGCGGCCTTCATCGGCCTGGAGGGCCGCGCCGGCCAGCGCGACTGCCGCGTCCCAGAAATACCGCATCAGCTCCATTGTCCCGGCGTAGTCCCAGACGTAGGCGGCCACCGTCCCCCCCTCGCGGAGGGACCGGACCATCTCCGCGATGGCGCGTGAAGGCTGCGGAACGAAATTGAGCACCAGACCAGCGACGGCAACGTCGAACTCCTTCGCGCCTGTGGGCAACGACTGGGCGTCGCCGACCTCGAACGACGCCACGGAGCTGCGGACGTGGGCTCGTGCGTGTTCGATGAACCCGCCGGATGGGTCGATCCCCTTGACGCTCCGTGGCTGGGCCTGCTGAAGTATGACTTCAGTGAGAGCGCCGGTCCCGCACCCGACGTCCAACCAGTCCTTTCCTGCTCCGATCTGCAACCAGGTGAGCAGCTCCCTCGCCACGAGCCGGCTCCATCGTCCGACGTATGGCTCGTAGAAATTGCCCGCCGCCCAGACGTCTTGGTGTGCCGCGACCGAGTCCGTCACCAGTCTTCCTCGGGCGGCCCGAGGTACGCCTCGATGACTTTCGGGTCGTTGCGGATCTCGTCGGGCACACCCTCGGCGATCTTCTCGCCGAAGTGCAGCACGGCGATGCGGTCGGAGATCCCCATGACGACGGACATGTCGTGCTCGATCAGCAGCACCGTGAGACCGCGGGCCCTGGCGATGGCGCGCACGAGCGTCGTGGTCTCCTTCGTCTCGCCCGGCGTCATCCCCGCCGTGGGCTCGTCGAGGAGCAGGAGCGTGGGGTCCGTCGCGAGCGCCAGGCAGATCTCGAGGTGGCGCTGCTCGCCGTGCGAGAGGTTCTCGGCCAGCTCGTCGCGCCGGGCGGTGAGGCCGAAGGCGTCGAGCAGCTCGATCACGCGGTCTTCCACATCAGGCAGGCGCCACAGGGAGGCGAGGCGGCCGGATTCGGCCGTCCGCGACTGGGCGGCCACGCGCACGTTCTCGCCGACGCTGATCTCCGGGAAGATATTGGTGATCTGGAAGGTCTTCGCGATGCCGAGACGGTTGATGGCCTCCGGCGCGAGGCCGCTGATGGCACGGCCGCGGAAGCGCACCTGCCCAGAGGACGGCGCGTGCAGGCCTGAGACGATGTTGAAGAGCGTGGATTTGCCGGCGCCGTTGGGCCCGATCACGGAGAAGACCTGGCCCTGCTGCACAGTGAAGCTGACCTTCGAGAGCGCGGCGAGGGCGCCGAAGTTCCGCGAGACTGCGTCAACCTCGAGGACTAGACCGTCGTGCGCCATTGCTTGAAGCCCAGGCGCCGGCGGAAGCCGAGCAGCCCCTT
>JBKKCN010000411.1:0-4371 GCA_046712525.1 Candidatus Rokuibacteriota bacterium | reverse complement strand
GATGCGGTCGCCCTCGACGAGGACGTCGGCGCGCTCGAGCGCGGGCGGGTCGCCGCGGAGGACCTGGCCGCCGCGGACGAGGAACGCCATGGCGGCTACTTCCGCTCGGGGAGCAGGTCGTTCGTGTAGAGCTCCTCACCGGTGAAGCGGCGCAGCGGATCTCCTGTGGTTCAGCGCTCCATTGCGAGGACGGCAGCGACGGTTTCGATCAACCCTCGAGCTCGGAGTCCCCCATCGGCGTGGACAGGCACCCGAGGCCGGTCATCGACATCAGCACGCCGTGCTCCATCAGCCGGCGCACGATCCGTTGCACACTTGGTGGTTGTCATGGCCTCTCCGCCGAGGAGGATCCATACAGCAGTTCGTCGATTCGCATGGGCGATAAAGGCACTTGCCTGACTCTCACATCGCGCGCGGACAACGCGTCCTCGACCGCGGACGCTATCGCTGCAGCGACGGGCAATGTGCCGGACTCACCGACACCCTTCACGCCGAGCGGGTTAATCGGCGACGGCGTTTCGAAATGGTCCATCGTGATATGCGGCACATCGCTCGAAGTGGGGAGCAGGTAATCCATATAGCTACTGGTGAGCGGCTGGCCTTCCGCATTGTGGACGATCTCTTCCAGCAGAGCATTCCCAATGCCCATCGCGATTCCGCCCTGAATCTGGCCTTCGACGATCAGCGGGTTGATGAGCCGGCCACAGTCGTGACTGACCCAGTAGCCGGCGATTGCGACCTTGGCCGTGACGGCATCGACCTCGACCTCGACGACGTGGGCGCCGTGAGAGTATGGGCCGCCCTCGGGCTGATAAAAGCGCGTCGCCTCGAGACCGGGATCCTGACCGGGCGTTGGAACGGCGGCCGACGCGGCGAGCTGTGCGAACGTGACCTGTCTATCGCCATTGGCAGTGCCGAAGGCCGTACCACGTTGCTCGACATCGCGCGCGGGCACACCGAGCACGCGCGAGGCGATGGCGAGGGCCCGGGCCCGCAGCTCGCGCGACGCGAGGGCGATCGCGGCTCCCCCAACGACCGCGCCCCGGCTGGCGAACGTCCCGATCCCGTGCGCGATCGCCAGCGTGTCGCCGCCGGTCACGCCGACGTCGTCCGGCGTCACGCCGAGCTCGCTGGCGCAGATCTGGGCGAATGACGTCTCGTGGCCCTGGCCCTGCGAGGTGATGCCGGTGAACACGGAGATGCGGCCGGCAGGGTCGATGCGCACCGTCGCGCCCTCATAGGGCCCCGCGCCGGTCATCTCGACGTAGCAGGCGATGCCGATGCCCCGCAGGCGGCCGAGCTGACGCGCGGCCGCACAGCGCTGCTTCAGCTCCTCGTACCCGGCCATCTCCAGCGTCCGCCGCAACGTCGCCGCGTAATCCCCGCTGTCATAGATCACGTTGTGGGGCGCCCGATAGTGCGGCAGCCCGACGTCGTACGGCATCTCGGAGGGCGACACGAGGTTGGCGAGGCGCACGGCGGCGCGGTCACGGCCCGTCAGCCGCGCGACGAGGTCGAGCACCCGTTCGACGACGAACACGGCCTGGGGCTGCCCGGCGCCGCGATAGGGCGTAACGGGCACGCGGTTGGTGAAGCAGCTCGTCAGCTCGATCTCGATGTTGGGGATGCGATACGGCCCCGACAGCATCGAGGCGGTCAGCCTCGCCACGATCAGGCCGCGAGGCGTGTACGCGCCGTTGTCGTGGACGAAGTGATCACGGAAGGCGAGGATCCGGCCCTCGTCATCGAAGCCCACGGTGACCTCGTGAATCTGCAGGCGCTCCTGCGTCGCCGAGACCATGTGCTCGAGGCGATCTTCCAGCCACTGTACCGGCTGCCCGAGGCGCATCGCGAGAAAGGGAACGAGCACATCCTCCGGATACACGATGAGCTTGGCCCCGAAGCCGCCCCCGACATCGGGCGCCAGCACGCGCACTTCGTGGGGCGCCACACCGAGCACGTGGCTGATGAATTGACGGATCTGGTGCGGCACCTGCGACGACGCCCACACCGTGAGCAGCCCGCCGCGATAGTCCGCCATGACCCCGCGCGTTTCCATCGGCTGCCCCCCGCCCCGAGCGACCAGCAAGCGCTCACGCGCAACGTGAGGGGAGCGCCCAAGGGCCGCCTCCACCGCCCCGGTCCGAAAGGTCAGGCGGCCCGCGACGTTGTCCGGCACGTCGTCGTGGACGGTGGGGCCGCCGCTCGCGGGCACCAGCTCCTGGACCACGGGCAACGGCTCGTACTCGATTTCCACGAGCTCGCGGGCGTCCTCGGCGGTATAGCGGCTGTCGGCCACGACGGCGGCCACCAGCTCTCCCACGTACCGCACACGATCGCCGGCGAGCAGCGAGAAGTTCCGCTCGCGCAAGGCCGGCTCCACGGGAACGCAGGGCAGCGGGACCGCCGCGGCGCCCAGGTCGGCAAACGTGACCACGTCCACGACGCCGGGATGCCGGCGCGCGCGCTCGGCGTCGATGCGAACGACGCGGGCCTGGGCATGCGGGCTCCGGATCATCGCGACGTGCAGCATCCCGGGCAGCGCGATGTCTGCCAGGTAACGGCCGCGTCCCGACAACAGCCGGGGGTCCTCCTTGCGCAGCATGCGATCACCGATGAACTTCATCGCCGTGGGGTGTCCTCCTGGAGCACGGCGGCGGCGTCGAGCGCGGCCGCCACGATGGGCTGGTAGCCCGTGCACCGGCACAGGTTGCCCGAGAGCGCCTCCCGGATCTCCGGCTCGGTGGGCCGGGGGTGCTCGGCAAGGAAGGCGGCCAGCGTCATCAGGATGCCGGGCGTGCAGAATCCGCACTGAAGGGCGTGCCGGGCGCGGAATGCCTCCTGGAGCGGATGAAGCCGGTCTGCCGAGGGGGCGAGCCCTTCCACGGTGGTGATCCGCAGGCCGTCCGCCTGCACGGCGAACATGAGACAGGCGCGGATGGGCTCTCCCTCCACCAGCACCGTGCAGGCGCCGCACACGCCATGCTCACATCCCACGTGGGTGCCGGTGTAGTGCAGCTCGTCCCGCAAGAGATCCGCGAGCAGCAGCCGCGGCATCACACGGACGCGATGCGGCCGTCCGTTGACGGTGACCACGATGTCCTGCGCCGTCATCGGCATGAGGCGCGGGCCCACGCGGTCGCGAGGGTCTGCCGGGCAAGGGCCGCCGCCACGCGACGGCGGTAGGCGCCGGAGGCGTGCACATCGGAGTGGGGATCCAGCTCGTCCGCCGCCGCGCGCGCCACGTCGTCGATGCCCGTGTCGCCGCCGGCGCCGACGAGCACCGCCGTGGCCGCGGCGAGATGCGGCGTGTCGCCCACGGCGAAGAACACGAGCCGTGCCACACGGCATGTGCCGGCATCGTCCCGGGCGACGACGGCGGCGGCTCCTGCCAGGGCGAAGTCGCCGTGACGCCTCGCGACTTCGGCGAACGCGGTGCCGACGTGGGGCCACGGCAGGGCCGGCACTTCGATGGCGGTCAGCAGCTCGTCCGGTGCCAGCACGGTCGTGAAGAGCCCGATCTGAAACTCGGCGGCCGCCACGCGCCGCTGTCCCCGGGCGCCCGTCACCTGGTACACGGCATCCAGCGCCACGAAGCAGGCGGGCAGCTCGGCCGCGGGGTCGGCGTGCGCCACGCTGCCGCAGACCGTGCCCCGGGCCCGTGTCTGCAGATGCCCGATGAGCGGCGCGGCTTCCGTGAGCAGCGGCGCGCGCGCTCGAATCGCCGCCGCCCGCTCCAGCGACCGCTGCCGGACGAGCGCACCGACGTGAACGGCGGGGCCATGCTCGACGATCCCGTCGAGGCCGGCGACCCGATTGATATCGATGACGACCCCGGGCCGGGCCAGGCGCATGTTCATCATCGGCACCAGACTCTGCCCCCCGGCGAGGACCTTGGCCTCGTCGCCATGACGTCCGAGCAGCTCCAGCGCCTCCTCGAGCGAGCGGGGACACACGTACTCGAATGGCGCCGGCTTCATGACCGGTCCTCAGCCGTGCAGGAGAAAGTCGCCGTTGTCGCGGCACATCACCCGGAAATCCCCGGGGGCGATGCCTTCGGCAGCCAGCACGCCGACGAACTGCCGGTACCCGTCGGCGGGCATGGGATTGTGGGCCTGCCCACCGTCGGAGGAAATGACGAACCGGTCCGGGCCAATGGTCTTCATGCAGTGCGCGATGGTGGCGGCATCCGTGAACCGCCAATTCGGCGTGATGGAGCAGAACACGAACTCGATTCGAACGTGTGGCTGCGCGAGCGATCGCACCTGTTCCAGGCTGAGGCCGGGCGCCTTGTCATACGGATGCGTGAGAATCAGCTTGCCGTATCCCTGCGCGGCCGCCTCATCGACGAGGGCACGGATTTCGTCGAAT
>JBKKCN010000410.1:0-13462 GCA_046712525.1 Candidatus Rokuibacteriota bacterium | reverse complement strand
CATGGGCAAGAGCGCCGAGCTGCACACGGTGGCGGAAGTGGTGGCGGGCCTCGAGGGCCTCACGAGGACCGGACGAATTCCCGAGCTTCCTTACATCTGGACGGAGATCCGCTGATGAACAAGCTGGCCGGAAAGTACCTGCGCCCCAGTCAGATCCCCACCAAGGCGTGCCACGGCTGCGGCATCGGCATGATCGAGAACTGGCTGCTGCAGGCCATCGACGAGCTGGGGCTCAAGCAGGAGGACGTGATCTTCGGCACCGGCATCGGCTGCGTGGGCCGGCAGACTTTCGCCACCTGGGGCGGCGACAACTTCGGCGCCACTCACGGCCGCGCGCTCGCAGTGGCCACGGGGCTGAAGCTTGCGCAGCCGGACAAGAAATACCTGATCGTCGTCGGTGACGGGGACGCGGCGTCCATCGGTACCTCGCATCTCATCCACGCCGCGCGCCGCAACCTGGGCGTGACCGTGATCTGCGAGGACAACATGGGCTACGAGTCCACGGGCGGACAGTTCTCGCCCACCACTCCGGCCGGCTACGTCACGAACTCCAGCCCCTACGGCATGGTGGAGCCCGGCTTCGATCCCTGCGACGTGGTGAAAGCCGCGGGCGCCACCTTCGTGGCGGAGACAACGGCCACGCAGTGGCACCAGACGGTGAAGGTCGTCAAGAAGGCGCTGCAGAACGACGGCTTCTCCTTCGTGCACGTGCGCTTCCCCTGCAACGAGAACTTCGGCGCCTACGCCCTCGGCACCCGCGACACGCTCAAGAACCTCGAGTGGATCTACGAGCACACGCAGGGGCGCAAGGCGGACGGCTCCGAGACCGATTTCACGTGGGAGACGGGCATCAAGCACGACGTGTCCAACAGCCGGCCCGAGTTCACGAGCCTGCTGCGCGCGATGAACGCCAAGGTGCGCGCCAAGGCGCAGCAGGACGCGGCTGCCGCCGCCGACAAAGGGCGCGACTCCGGTCACGGCAAGCACTGATGGCGACCGCCGTCGTCGCCAAGCTCCGCACCGAGATCCTGATCTCCGGCTTCGGAGGCCAGGGCGTGATCCGCATGGGACAGATCCTCGGTCTGTGCGCCATCAAGCAGGGGCATCGCGTGACCATGCTCAAGAGCCATGGCACGGAGACGCGGGGCGGCTACGTGCGCGCGCAGCTCGTGATCTCGCCCGAGTACGTCGACAGCCCCGTGGTCGAGAACGCCGACGTGTTCGTGGCCTTCTCGGCGCCCGCCTACAAGAAGTTCTTCGGCCATTGCGCGGGGTGGATCCTCTACGACCCCGAGATGGTGGTCGACATCCGTCCGGAGGCGCCGGAGCGCCACGTGGCAATCCCGGCCACGGCGCTCGCCAAGGAGCGCTTCAACAACGTCCTCTTCGCCAACATGATCATGCTCGGCGCGCTCACGCGGCTGGCGGCCATGGACTACGACGCGATGAAGAAGGCGATGCCGGAAGTGATCCCGCGCTTTCACGAGCAGAACCTCAAGGCCATGGACGTCGGCTACACCCTCCCCGCCATCGCCGCGCTCGTCTGACGTGGGCTCACCCCTGGTCAACGGCACGCGGCCCTGGCACGCGGTCTGGCCCGCGCACCTGCCGCACTCGCTCGAGTACCCGAGCGCGCCCGCCTGGTGGCTGCTCCAGCGCAACCTGCCGCGCTTCGCCTCACGCGTGGCCGTGCGCGAGCTGGACCACGAGACGCTCGCCGAGCGGCGCGTGCTCACCTATGACGAGCTGTGGCGCGCGGCGCGCGGCGCCGGCGCAGGGCTGCGCGCGTATGGCGTGGGGCCGGGCGTGCAAGTCGGATGCTGCCTGCCGAACGGGGTCGACCTCATCGTCGGCTTCTACGCCACGTGGTGCGCCGGCGGCACCGTGACGCCGGTGAATCCGCTCGCGCACGCGGCCGAAGTGGCCGCGCAGCTCGCGGATGCCGGCGTGGCGCTGGTGGTCGGCGCCGCCGGCAGTGTCGCCCAGGAGGCGGCGGAGACGCTGAAGGTGCGCTTCGTGGATCTGGTGGCATTTCGTGCGATGCAGGCGGGGACGCCGTGCGATGCAGCGCCGTGCGCGCCGGAGAGCGATGTGGCCGTGCTGCTCTACACGGGCGGAACCACGGGCGTGTCCAAGGGCGCCATGCTCACGCACCGCAACATCGTGGCCAACACCGTGCAATTCGCCGAGTGGTACGCGTTCGCCCCCGGCGAGGAGACGTCGATCTGCGCGCTCCCGATGTTTCACAGTGGTGGGATGTCGGGCGTGATGAACGTGCCGCTCTACGCGGGTGCCACGCTCATCGTCTTCGCGCGCTTCTCGGCGCCGGCGGTCGCGCGGGCGGTCGGCACGTACCGGGCCACGCGGCTGTTCGGCGTGCCGACGATGTTCATCGCGCTGCTCAACGACGCGGGGGGGCGGAGCGCGGACTACTCCACGCTGCGCGCCTGCCGCACCAATGCCTCGCCCCTGCCGCCCACCGTGAAGGAGGCGTTCGACGGCCTGTGCGGGCGTGAGGTGCTCGTGGAAGGCTACGGCCTCACGGAGACGAGCCCGCTCACGCACGCGAACCCGCTCGGCCGCGCGCGCGCGGGGTCGATCGGCATCCCGCTCCCGGACACCGACGCGCGCATCGTGGATCTCGAGACGGGCGCGGACGTGGCGCCGGGAGAGAGCGGCGAGCTGCTGATCCGCGGCCCGCAGGTGATGCGCGGCTACTGGCGGCGGCCGGAAGCGACGGTGGAGGCGATGGGCGACGGCTGGTTCCGCACCGGCGACGTGGCGGTCATGGACGGCGACGGCTACTTCGCGATCGTGGACCGCAAGAAGGACATGATCAACACGGCCGGCTTCAAGGTGTGGCCGCGCGAGGTGGAGGAGACGCTGTACGCGCATCCCGCCGTGAAGCTGGTGGCGGTGGTCGGCGTGCCCGACGACTATCGCGGCGAGGCGGTGAAGGCGTACGTCGTGCTCAAGGACGGCGAGGGCGCCGACGAGCGCGCGCTGATGGACTTCTGTCGAGAGCGGCTCACCGCCTACAAGGTCCCGCGCGCCGTCGAGTTCCGCGACACCCTTCCCACCAGCGGCGCTGGCAAGCTGCTGCGCCGGCTCCTGCGCGAGCAGCAGCCGGCGTGACGGGGCTCTAGCCCGCGTCGTTCAATTTGAGGATGTTGTGGGTGCGGACGGGCTGGGCGAAGCCCTTGAGCGTCAGCGGCGGAATCTCCTCGACGTCGGCGAGGGAGCGGACGGCCGTGAAGACCGGCTCGCTCACGAGGATCTGGCCGTCGCGGGCCTCGGCGCACAGGCGCGCGGAGAGGTTGCACACGCTGCCGATCGCCGCGTAGTCAAAACGGCCCTCGAAGCCGATCTTGCCGAGGGTGGCGAAGCCCATGGCGATTCCCACCCCAAAGCCGAGCGTGTGGCCGAGCTGCCGCCATCGCTCCGTCAGCGCCGCCACCTGCTCGCGCATGGCGACGGCGAGGCGGACGGCGCGCGCGGCGTGGTCGGGGAAGGGGATGGGATCGTTGAAGAAGACCATGATGCCGTCACCCGTGAACTGCTCGACCGTCCCCTCGTAGCGGAAGACGAGCGGGCCGAGCGCTTCGTGATAGGCATGCAGGAAGCCCATGACCTCCTCGGGCTCCGCGTGCTCGCCGAAGGCCGTGAACCCGCGCAGGTCGCAGAACACCACCGTGATCTCGCGGCGGTGGGAGGCCAGCAGCGCTTCGTCACCCGAGGACACGATCAGCTCCGCGACCTGCGGCGACAGAAAACGCTTGAGCCGGCCCACGCGCTCGAGCTCGGCACGAACACGGTCGCGCTCGGCCAGCCCCGCCGTCATCGTGTTGAAGGTGCCCGCCAGCTCGCCGATCTCGTCGCTCGAGTCCACGGACACCGAATGCTCGTAGTCCCCGCGCTCCACGCGGCGCGCGCTCTGCACGATCGTCATCACGGGCTTCGTCACCCGCCGCGCGATGACCACCGCGCCCGCGAGCGACAGGATCAGCCCCGCCGCCGTGAGCACCAGCATGACGAGCTGCAGCTGACGGTACGGGGCAAGCGCCTCGTCGAGCGAGCGCTGCAGGACGGCAACGATTCCGCCGTCGCTCTTGCCGCCCACGCCGGTGACGAGCGTCACGTACTCACCGTCGCCCATCGGCAGCGACAGCGCCGTGCCGCCGCTGCCGCTCGCGGTGGGCAGCAGGCGCAGCAACCGCTCTCGCATGGGGCCGGGCAGGGTGGAGGCGAGCGCGGTGAGGCCGCCGTCCGGGCGACGGCCGAGGAACGAGACGTGGAGGTTCGTCAGCTGCTGTAAATCGTTCGCAACCTGGTCATCGATGATGAAGCCGACGCAGATCCACGCGATGGGCAGCGGGGCGAGGACGGGTACCGCCACCATCTGGTACGGGCGTCCGTCGATCACCACGATGGCGGAGGCGTCCTCTCCCCGTTCCGCGCGCGCGATGAGATCCGGCAGCGGAAATCGGGGGGTCGCTCCGCCGGGATGCAGGGTGTCGGCGAGGAGCGTGCCGTCGAGGGAGACGAGCTGCATGACGTCGGCGCCCACGCGTGCCTGGTGATTCTCCAGCACCGAGAGCACCGTGGCGCGGTCGTCGCTCGAGGTGGCGGTCTTGAACGCGAAATCTCCGGAGAGCAGCCGGGCGGCGCCGGCGAGCTGCTGGGTGCGCGCGGTGATCAGGCGGTCGAAGATCTTGCCACCCACGGCGAGCTCGTCGCCGATCTGCGCGCGAGCGTTGCGCGTCACGGCGGCGCTGACCGCGATGAAGGTGCTCGCCGACAGGAGCGTGAGAAGGCCGACCACGAACACGACGACGCGGGTTTGAAAGCGCCGGAAGCGCACGGTCAGCGGTACTTGCCGCGGGACGCTCCCGAGGGGGCGCGGCGCGGCCGGAGGTCGGGCTTGAGATTGACGACGAACTCCACCCGCTCGTCCTGGCCCACGCGGCTGGTGACGCGCTGGACCGTGGACGCGGCGCCGTCGACCAGTCGCGGGTGCCATACGCGGACCTCGTAATTGCCCGCCGGAACGTCGGCGACACGCGCGCGCCCGTCGGCGCCGGTGGTGTCGAAGAGCGGTGTCTCGAGCACGACCACGTAGCCGAGCATCCAGTCGTGGATGTTGCACCCGAGGACCACGACGCCGGGCTTGTCGAACGTCACCGGCGCCGCCGGCGTGCCCTTGTAGAGCGGCACCTCGAACTTCTTGGCGGGCGAGAACGAGTAGATGTGGTGGCGGATGTCGTCCTTGTTCGGGAAGGTGACCTCGGATCCCGCCGTGATCGCCCGTACGTGCGGGACGAATTCCTTGTCCTGCTGGTCGACGACGGCGCGGCCCGCGCGCAGGGCGCCCCGGCTCCCGCTCACGGCGCCCGCGGAGACGACGGCATCGGCGATAGGCTTGCCGTCGGCCGTCTTGACGATGGCCTCGATCGACTCCGCAGCGGCGGTCGCCGCCCCACCGGCGAGGGCGACCACGGCGAGCGCCACCACGCACCGTCGCCACGGACGTGCGGTCCCACCGCTCACGCGCTCATTCACTGCGAGCACGGTACGATAGTTCGCCGGAAAACCAAACGGTCAGAAGCTGTACGCGAAGCTGCCGCGCACGAGGTGGTTCGGATAGTCGAAGAGCGGGCCGATCGACAGCTGATGCTCGTAGCCGGCGGTGAGCGCCGCGCGTGGCGTGAGGGCATAGGTGGCGGCGGCGGAGAAGATGTGGGTGGTGGCCTCGATGCGGACGGCCTCGAGCGGAGTGTCGAAGGTGTTGACCACGCGTGCGCGGGAGGTCTGCGCGGCGCCGGGAGCGGGCGTGCGGTGGACCACGAGATCGCCCCACCGAACGGCGTAGCCGAGCGTGACCTGCAGCGCGTCAGTGAGGACGACGCCGCCCTTGACCGTCAGCGTGTGCGAGGTCTGATCGAACACGCTGCTGCGCGCGTCGAGCATCTCGTACGTGTACCCCGCCTGCACGTCGAATCGCTCCGAGAGCCGCTTGCCCGCCTGCACGCCCGCGTCGACGAGCAGGCTGTCCCGCAGATTGTCCCCGTAGTCGAGCACGCCGCCCGCCGCGAAGACACCCAGCCACGGCGCGGAGGCTCCCAGGCCGAACTTCTGCCTGACACCGAGCGTGAGCGTCGAGGACAGGTTGCTCAGCCCCTCGAATCGCGGATAGAGGCTGCCCTTGAAGTCCGCCGTCGTGACCAGGCTCGTGGCATCGGCGAGCTGGAAGTGGTGGCCGATCGACAGCGCCGGCGACAGCGCGACGTCGCTCCGGCGGTCGGTCCGGTCGCTCGCGCGCGTGAGGTTGTCCTCGTAGACCACGTCGCCGCCGGCGTCGATGATCCACTCGGCGTGCGCCGGCGCCACGTGGGCGAGCAGGGGAGCGCAGAGAAGGGCGGCGAGCAAGAGCGAGCGCATACGGCCAGCGTGCGTGCGGCCGCCCTTCTTTGCAAGTTGTGCGGTACTATCCTCGCCAGCCATCACCAGGGACGGCGGGGAGGCGAGCATGTTGACGAGACGCGCGTTCGGGCGCGGCATGGCGCTGGTCGCGGCGGGGGCAGTGTGTGGGGCGCGAGCCGCCACCGCGCAGGAAAAGTTCCCATCGCGTCCGGTCGATTTCATCTGCACCTGGGGCACCGGCGGCGGCGCCGACGCCATGGCGCGCCAGATCGGCGCCCTCGCGCAGCCGATTCTCGGCGTGCCGCTGCCCGTCTCCAACGTCCCCGGCGCCGCCGGTAACACGGGGCTCGCCCAGATCCTCAACGGCAAGCCCGACGGTTATGCGGTGGCGACATACATCCAGGACACACTCATGACGATCCCGATGGGCCTCGCGCGCCACAAGGTCGACGACCTCGAGTGGATCGCGCGCACGCAGGTGGCCGATTCCTTCCTGTTCGTCAAGGCGGACGGCCCCTTCAAGACCATCCAGGAGCTCTTCAAGCACGCGCAGACCAACCCGGGCAAGGTGCGCGTGGCGAGCACCGGCTTCGGCACCGTGGACGACGTGAGCGTGCGCTTCCTCGAGAAGAAGGGCTACAAGATGATCACGGTGCCGTACCCGAAGCCCGGCGAGCGCTACGCGGCCACCCTCGGGGGCCACGCCGAGGTGCTCTACGAGCAGGCGGGCGACGTGCTGCAATACCTCAAGGCGGGCCAGCTCAAGCCGCTCATCATCTTCGCCGAGAAGCGCCATCCCGCCTTCGCGGACGTGCCCACCAGCCGCGAGCTCGGCATCGAGCTCACGCTGCCGCAGTTCCGCGGCATCGTCGCGAAGAAGGGTACGCCGCCTGATCGGGTGAAAACGCTCGCGGACGCCGTCCAGCAGGTGATGGACACGCCGCAGTGGAAGAAGTTCGCGGAGGAGTGGTACTTCGCGCCCGACAGCCATCAGGGATCTGCCGACTTCACGCGCTGGGTGGCGGGTGAGGTCGACATCCTCGATCGTCTCGTCAAAGAGTTCGGACTGCGCAAGTAGGATGTCGCTCCGGCGCGCCGCGGCGCCGCTGATCGGCGTGATCGTCGCCGCCCTGCTGTATCCGGCCACCCGCTCGCTCGACGACGTGGCGCGCGAGGGGAGCCTGGGCCCGGGGTTCTGGCCGCGCCTGGCGCTGCTCGGCCTCGCGCTCGCGTGCGCGGGCAAAGCGGTGGAGGAATGGCGACGGGCCGCGCGTCACCACGCGGAGCGCGAGCCCATCTCGCTGCCCACGCTCGCCGCCGGCATCGTCCTCATCATCGCTTACGCGGCGCTCACGCCGGTGCTCGGCTTTCCGCTGACGACGGCGGCCTTTATCGTGACCTTCATGGCGCTCGCGGGCCTGCGCTCACCGGCGGGCCTGGGCGCGAGCGCCGTCATCGGCACCGTGTGTCTCATTTACGTCTTCGTGAGGATCGTCTACCTGCCGCTGCCCAAGGGTGATGGGCCCTTCGAGACGCTCACCGTCGCGCTTTACCGCGCGCTTCGGGTGTTCTGAGTGGGCGACATCGTCGTGAGCCTCGGCGGTGGCTTCGTCGCCGCGCTGCAGCCGCTCAACTTCGGCATGATCCTGCTCGGTCTTGCCATCGGGATCGTGGCGGGCGCCCTGCCCGGCATCACCATGCTGAACTCGATCGTCCTCGTCCTGCCCTTCACGTATTTCATGGGCGTCGTGCCCGCCCTCCTGCTCATGATCGGCGTCTACTGCGGCGGCGTCTTCGGCGGCTCCATCACCGGCATCCTCTTCAACATCCCCGGCGATCCCATGAACGTTCCCACCACGTGGGAGGGCTACAAGCTGTCGCGGCAGGGAAAGACGCAGTACGCGCTCGGGCTCGCCATCATGTCTTCCGCCTTCGGCGGCCTCGTCAGCGCGCTATTCTTGGCCTTCTTCGCGCCGCCCTTCGCGAAGATCGCGCTCGGCTTCTCCACGGTGGAGTTCTTCTCGGTGGTGCTCTTCGGGCTCGCGAGCGTGTCGGTGCTGGGGCAGGCGTCGATGCCGGCCGCGCTCATCTCGCTCTTCACGGGCGTCTTCCTCGGCACCATCGGCACCGAGGCGCAATACGGCGTGGAGCGCTTCGCCTTCGGCGTGCCATTTCTCAAGACGGGCGTCGACTTCGTGACCGTGCTCATCGGTCTCTTCGCCATCGGCGAGGTGCTCGAGCAGATGGTGCTGCGCCCGCGCGAGAAGCCGCCCGCCCGTCCGGTGGGGCGCGCGGTGCCTCGACTGCCGCTGCTGGACCTGTGGCCCCTCCGCTGGCCGCTCGTGCGCGGCACCGCCATCGGGATCGCGGTGGGCGGCCTCGCGGGCGCCGGGGCCACGGTGTCGTCCTTCGTCGCCTATGGATTCGAAAAGCAGGTGTCGAAGGACCCGCACCTCTTCGGCACCGGGCACGCGGGCGGTCTCGTGGCCGCCGAGAGCTCGGTGAACGGCTCCACGGGCGGCGCCATGATCCACCTGCTCACCCTCGGCATTCCCGGCAGCGCCGCCACCGCGGTGATGATGGGCGCCTTTCTCATCCACGGCATCCAGCCGGGCCCGCTGCTCTTCACCCAGCACCCGGAGCAGGTCTACACGATCTTCGCGGGGATGATCCTCGCCAACGTCGTCATGATCGCCCTCGGCTTCCTCGCCGCGATGTCGTTCGCCATGCTCATGCGCGTGCCCGCGCCCGTGCTCAACACCTTCATCATCGTCTTCTGTTTCCTCGGCGCCTTCGCCCTGCGCAACGACATGGCGGACGTATGGCTCACGATGCTCTTCGGCGTGGCCGGCTTCGTCATGCGGCGCTACGATCTGCCCATCCCGCCCCTGGTCATGGGTATCATCCTGGGACCGATGGCCGAGCAATACTTCCTGACCAGCATGGTGTCGCACGGCAACGACCTCACCATCTTCGTCACGCGGCCGGTGAGCGCGGTGGTGCTGCTGCTCTCCGTCCTCCTCGTGGCGTGGCCGGTCGTGAAACGACTGAAAGGGCGCACGCCATGATCATCGCTCAGATCTCCGACATGCACGTCACCGCGGAGGATCGTCTCGCGTACCGCCGCGTGGATACCGGAGCCCACCTCGAGCGTGCCGTTCAGCATCTCCTTGCGCTGTCGCCACGGCCGGATGCGGTGCTCGCCACCGGTGACCTCGTGGACGCGGCGAGCCCCGACGAGTACGCGCGGCTGCGCGCGCTGCTGGCGCCGCTGCCGATGCCGGTCTACCTCGTTCCCGGCAACCACGACGATCGCCCGGCGCTGGCGGCGGCCTTTGCCGATCATCGCTACCTGCCGCGCGAGGGGTTCATGCACTACGTGGTGGACCAGTATCCCGTGCGCCTGGTCGTCCTCGACACGCTCGTGCCGGGCGAGGGAGGGGGAATGATGTGCGAAGCGCGCCTGCAGTGGCTCGACGCGCGCCTGCGCGAGGCCCCGGCGCGCCCGACGATGGTGGTCATGCATCACCCACCCTTCAAGACAGGCATCTCGTTCATGGATGGGTACGGCCTCGCCAACGCGGACGCGATGGTGGCCGTGATCCAGCGTCACCCGCAGGTGGAGCGCGTCGTGTGCGGCCACCTGCATCGGCCCATCCAGCGGCGGTGGGCGGGCACCGTGGTGCTGACCGCGCCCAGCACCGCGCACCAGGTCGACCTCAACTTGCATCCCGGCGCGCCATCGGGATTCATCATGGAGTCGCCCGCCTGCCTGCTGCACGTGTGGAGCGAGACGCTGGGCCTCGTCACGCACACGAGCTACATCGGCGACTACGGCGGCCCACAGCCGTTCCGCATGCCGAGCCCGGCGTAGCGATGCGACGTGCCGTTCTCGTCGTTTGCGACAGCCTGCGGGCGGACCTCATCACGCCTGTCACGGCGCCGACGCTGGCGGAGCTGTCCGGGCGCGTGACCGTGTTCGGGGCGTGTACGGGCGTCTTTCCCTCCGTCACGCGCGTGACCTCCGCGTGCATCTCCACCGGCTGCTACCCGGCGGCGCACGGGCTGCTCGGCAACACTGTCGTGCTCGACGAAGGCGACGGCCTCGTGTGCCTATCGGTGGGTGCGCCCGATTTCAAGGAACGCATGCGCCGGGCCACCGGGCGCACGCTGCGGCGCCCCACGCTCGCCGAGCGCCTCGCCTCCCACGGCGGCTCCGTCGTGATGTCGAACGTGTCAGCGGGCGCCGCCTACTTCCAGGATCCCGACGGCCACGGCTTCGTCTACCACCGTGCCGGCTCCTACGGCCCCGGACGCGCGCCCGTGGACGATCCGCTCACCATCGCCCTCGGTGAAGCGGGCGACGCCGAGATGACGGAGAGGTTCTGCGACGACGTGCTGCGCCGTCGCCGGCCCGCCCTCGCGGTGCTCTGGCTGTCGGAGCCTGACAACATCGGTCACAAGTCGCCTCTCGGATCGCCCGCGCACCTGCGCGCGATCGCCGCCGCCGACCGCTGCGTGGCCCGCGTCCTCGACACCATCGCAGGCGACGGCGACGACACGCTGCTCATCGTCTGCTCCGATCACGGAATGGAGACGACGGGCCGCACCATTCCGCTCACGCGGCTCCTCGTGGAGGCAGGCCTCAAGCAGGCACCGGACTCCCGCGACCTGGTGGTGGCGCCCAACGGTACCGCCGCCCTCGTATACCGATCCGCCTCCGCCAAGGCCGGCGTGGACGATCTCGCCGCCTTCCTCCGTGGTCAGGAGTGGGTGAGCCGCGTCTTCACCGGCGCCGAGCTCGCGCGCGTGGGCCTGCCCTCCGACGAGCTGGCCGCCGCCATCACCCTGAGAACCGAGGATCGCGTCAACCCCTTCGGCATTCGCGGCTACGGCGACATCGTCGAAGACATCGATGGCAAGGACTACACCAACTTCGGCCAACACGGCGGCTTCGGCCCCAACGAGCAAAAGCCCTTCCTGTTCGTCCAGGGTGGCGGATTCAAACCAGGCACGCGTGGCGATGCCGTCTGCCACCTCGACATCGCGCCCACCGTCCTGCGCCACCTCGGCCGCCCTCACGAGGGGATGGATGGCCGGCCGCTTCACGAGCGTCCCGCACAAATGAGGTAGCCCGTCAAAGACTCCCTGCCTGGGAACTATGCCTGTCGGTTTCTGGACGCACGGTACGGAAGCAAAAGATTCAACCATTCGCATTCTCCACAGTTCGAGTCGGGTCGAGGTTGGCCCCCCGCTTGCTCTCTTGCGGGGGCGCGCACGACTGTTCGCGCTTATTTGTCCGACCACCGCGAGACCACAGGAGATAGGAAATGCTCTGCAAGATGCTTCGGAATTCGTCGCGCCGCATCGCGGTAATCACGGCTGCGGTCTCGCTCATGACGCTGGCAGCGGCAGCGCCCAGTGGCGCTTACAGCGACGGGGATGAGGTCATCCAGCCACCCACAACCGGCAAGTATGCCTACGGCGTGTACGGACCGAACGACGCGGCCAGGTTCCCGGAGATCGGCCCGATATACACCAACACCGGTGATCCAAAGTTCGGCGGCAATGTGCGCCGCATCACCAACGAGTTCCCGAATCCGTCGAAAAGCCAGATCTATTCGAAGAACGGTTTCTGGAGCGCCGACGGCAAGCTGATGTTCCACCTCACCACGTCGGAGACGCCGACGGTCATCAATACCGCAACCGGCGCGTCTGTCGCTGTGCCCGGAGACTACAAGGGTTTCGACGGCTCGTTCGCCCCCGACGACGCGCCCGGCGGACCCTACCACTGGTATCACTTCCTCGGCTCGAAGCTGATGCAGTACGAAATCACGATCGCCACCACGGACGGCTCCCTCTCCCTCGTCTCGGCCACTCCGACGCCGGTCAAGGACTTCAAGGAGTTCGGCGCGAGAATGCTCGGGGGTCTCGGCGGCTCCGTCGACTGGATCGACAACAGTGGCCAATCCATGGTCCTCAACCTCAACGGCAAGGTGAGGGTGTGGAACAAGAAAACCGGCAATCTCTATTCGGGGAGCGTCGGTGCCGGCGGCGCCGACTGGATCGGCATGTCTCCCGACGGCAAGTATGTCGTGACCTCGACCGACAGGGGATTTTACTCGTACGCGATCACCCACAAGGCGGACGGCACGGGTACGCTGAGCACGAAGGGCATCCTGTTCTGGACGCTCTGCGGCGGCCACGGGGACCTGGTGACCGCGACCGACGACAAGACCTACATGCTGGCGTTCGACTGCTACGGCGACGGAACCGCGCCGTATGACAAGCCCGCCATCTACGCTGTGAACGTCGCGCCCGCGACATCCGTGAGCGGCAGAACCGAGTCCAGCCGCACGGCGCAGCGGATACCGAACAAGAGGCTATTCGAAGTCGCCTGGGGCGACGACGGCCACTTCTCCGGCGTCTCGAGGGGCGTGCTGCGCAACTGGGCGTTCATCTCCATCGAATCGGGCGTGGAAACCATGGACATCAATGGTGACTGGGACAGCTTCGGGCGCCCGGTGGGTGACTGGTGGAACCGGCCGTACATGCAGGAGATCGTCATGGTAAATGTCGTGACCTGCCAGGTACTGAGGGTGGCTCATCACCGCTCGCGATCGGTTTCCGACACCTACTACTACCAGCCACGGGTGTCGGCGAGCTGGGGTCATGACCCCCTGCTCAACGCAACGGATGGCGCCATGGCAGCCTGGGCGTCGAACTTCGGTGTGGCGAACGCGGCCGGCTACGCCGACATCTACGCCATCGACGTGGCTCCCACCGACGTGCCTGTCGAGACGAACCGCTGTCTTTCCTGAGGGCAGAGAGCGGAAGAACAGCAACCGCATAGCGGATCAAGGCGTTCCGGGTACCCCGGGACGCGCCCGAGGGTCGGGGGATCGCGGCGCGTCCCGAATGTCTCCGGGACGCGACCGCGCGCGACTCTGGGGGGCTTGGGGGGCCCATCGAGGCCCCCCAAAAACTAAAAGTGGAAGTGCACTCCCAGCCCCAGGTACTCCACCATAAAGCGATAGAAATG
>JBKKCN010000409.1:0-12926 GCA_046712525.1 Candidatus Rokuibacteriota bacterium | reverse complement strand
GTGCTCCGTGAGCATCGGAAACTTCGCCACCGATGTCAGCGCGGGCGTGCCACCGCCGGAGATGACCGCGAGCGGGATCCCCGCCCGCTTGAACAGCTCGATGGCGCGCTCGAAGAACACGCGGGTGGACGGCTCGCGGTTCGGAAAGGTCATCAGGCCCTCGAATCGCAGTCGCGGCATCTTCATGCTTGCGCGCGCCAGCTCGAGCGCCGCCTCCGGGGTCTGCACGCCATTGCGGCCGAATCCGGTGTCGCACTCCACGAGGAAGGGCACGTCGGCGCCGTGGGCCGCGCCCGCCTCCGACAGCCCGCGCGCGACCACTTCGTTGTCGAGGACGACGGCCAGGCGCTTCACTCGCTTGCTGAGCGCCATCAGGCGCTCCATCTTCTGGCGACCGACGAGGTTGAAGGTGACCAGGATGTCGTCGGCGACGCCGGCGTCGACGAAGACCTCGACCTCGCCGAGCTTCTGGCAGGTGATGCCGGCCGCGCCTGCCTGCATCTGCATCCGCCCGAGGGCGGGGATCTTGTGCGTCTTGATGTGCGGCCGGTTCGCGATGCCGAGCCGGTCGAGGTCCGACTGCACGCGGCGGATGTTGCGCTCGACGATGTCGAGATCGACGGTGACCGCCGGCGTGTCGAGGTCCGCCGCGAGCGTCATGACGACTCCTTCCTGGGCGTGAGCGTGGTCAGGGAGGGGGCGGCGGCCGCGGGCGCACGGCCGGCGCCCGTCACCACGCGCAGGAACGCCGGCGACAGGCGCGGATCCAGCGTGTCGCGGATGCCGTCGCCGAGCAGGTTGAACGCCAGCACCGTGATCGTGATGGCCAGGCCCGGGAACAGCACGAGCCACCACGGCGGCACCAGCGCGGTGATGGAGTCCGCGAGCATGTTGCCCCACGTCGGCGTGGGCGGCGGCACACCGACGCCGAGGAAGCCGAGGGCGGCCTCGATGACGATGGCCACCCCGAGGTGCGTCGTGGCCAGCACCAGGTAGGGCGCCACGCACTGGGGCAGGACGTGGAACACCATGATCCGCAGCGCGGAGGCGCCCGACGCCCGTCCCGCCTCCACGTAGGACATCTCGCGGATCGACAGCGCCACCGAGCGGATGACGCGCCCGCCGAAGGGAATGCGCGTGATGGCGATGGCGAAGATGACCGCCTGCAGCCCGGTGCCGAAGGCCATGGAGAGGGCCATGGCGAGGATGAGATCGGGAAATGACTGGAGGACTTCCATAATGCGCTGGCTCACGAGGTCGAAGCGCCCGCGCAGGTAGCCGCAGGCCACGCCCCACAGCGAGCCCACGGTGGTCCCGAGCAGCACGGAGGCGAAGGCGACGAACAGCGAGGTGCGGGCGCCGTAGATGACGCGGCTGAGCGTGTCGCGGCCGACCTGGTCCGTGCCGAAGACGGACTGCGCGTCGGGCGGCCGGGTCATGCGCCGGAAGTCGGCCTTGAGAGGGTCGCGCGGCGCCAGCACGGGCGCCGCGATGGCGACGAACACGATGAACAGGGCCACCACGCCGCCCGCCGCCGACAGCACGTTGCGGCGCGAGAATCGCACGAGCTCGCGGAGCACGCTGCGCATCAACCGTACCGAATGCGGGGGTCGAGCCAGGCGTAGGAGAGGTCCACCAGCACGTTGACGAGCACGAAGATGGCCGCGTAGAGCAGGACGAGGTTCTGCACCACGATGATGTCCCGCTCGATGATGGCCGCCACCAGCGAGCGGCCGAGGCCGGGCACGCCGAACGCCTGCTCCACGGCCACGGAGCCGCCGAGCACGAAGCCGAGGAGGACGCCCGAGATCGTGATCACCGGCAGCAGCGCGTTGGGCAGCGCGTGGCGCATGACGATGAGGCTCTCGGCGAGCCCCTTGGCACGCGCCGTGCGCACGAAGTCCTCGCCGATGACCTCGAGCAGGCACGAGCGCGACATCCGCGCGATGTACGCGCCCTGCGCGAGGCCGAGCACGAGGGCGGGCCCGAGGATGATCTGGAAGTTCTGCCACGGGTCCTGCCAGAGATGCACGATCACGATGGGCGACTTGTAGCCGAACCAGAACAGCAGCGCGAGCACGATGAGGATCCCCAGCCAGAAGCCCGGGATCGCGATGAACAGCACGGAGATTGCGCGCGCGAAGCCGTCGGGGATGCTGTTGGGCCGGAACGCGCTCAGGATGCCGACCGGTAATCCGACCAGCCACGAGATGACCAGCGCGAAGATTCCGATCTCGGCGCTGATGGGCCCGCGGTGCAGGATGAGCTCGGCCACGGTGTCGCCGCGGAAGAACGACTTGCCGAGGCGGCCCGCGCCGATGTCGGCGAGCCAGCGCACGTACTGCACGGGCAGCGGCGCGCTGAGGCCGAGGTCGGCCATGATGCGCACGCGGTCGTCGGCCGACATGCGGGCGTGGCCTTCCGCGCCGAGGATGGCGACGAGCGGGTCGCCGGGCAGGACCCGGAGGACCACGAAGATGATGAGCGAGACGCCGAGCAGCGTACCGAGGGCGTACACTGCCCGGCGGGCCAGGTACTTCCGCACGCGCCCGAACCCGGGCTAGCTCTGCGCCATCCAGACCGTGTCCCACCGCACGACGTCGTAGATCCCGAAGTACGTCGAGGGGTTCTGGCCGCGCACCCGGTTGGAGTAGGCGTCGTAGATCCGTTCCCAGGCCACCGGGATCAGCGGCGGATCCTGCTCGAGGATGTCCTCGGCCTTGCGCACGAGCGCCTTGCGCTTGGTCTCGTCCAGCTCGCGGTCGATCTGGCTGACGATGTCGTGGAAGGCCGGGTTCGTCCAGCGCGAGTAGTTCTGCGGACCATCCTTGCCGTACCAGGCAGTGAAATAGTCTGACGGGTCCATCAGCGTGGACACGATGGCGCTGATGGCGAGGTCGAAGGTGCCCGCGGTTGCCTCGTCGAACCACACGGAGGTCTGCACCACGCGCAGCTTGGTGTCGATGTTGAGGTGTTCCTTGAGCATGGCCTGGATGGCCACCGCCCACAGCTTGAAGGTGGGAATGTCCCGCACGACGAAGTCCAGCGGGGCGGGCAGGCCTTTCTCGAAGCCGGCCTCCTTCATGAGCCGCCGGGCTTCCTGCACCGCGGGCTTGATGTCGGTCTGGTAGCCGAGCTTCTTCTCCAGCTCGGCGCGTGGCGTCGACATCTCGTGGAACGGATAGACGAAGCCGCCCACCTGCATGGGCGCCGTGTCCTTGACCACCTCCACCAGCGTGGGCCGGTCCATGGCGAGGTGGATGGCGCGTCGCACGCGCTTGTCGTCGAGGGGCTTCTTCGTCATGTTGGTCCAGAAGGCTTGGATCACGCTCTGGTTGAAGGAGGCCGCCGTCATCCCCGGCGTCTCCTTGGCCTTGCGCCACGAGACCGGGTCCAGCAGCCGCGCGTAGTCCACCTTGCCGGCCAGGATCGATCCGCCGAGCTCCGGCGTGAAGGGCAGGAAGTGGTAGACCTCCAGCTTGTCGAGATAGGGCAGCCCCTTGTTCCAGTAGTTGGGGTTGCGCTCCATGATCCAGATCTCCTTGTCCCTGCGCGACACGTGCTTGAACGGCCCCGTGCCCGGGTAGGCCATGACCTGGCGGAGGTTGCCCTGGTTGTCCTCGAGCGTTTTCTTGCGCACGATGATGTTCCAGCCGCTGGCGAAGGCGCCCAGCATGAACGTCCTGGGCCGCGCCTCCGTGAGCCGGAACTCGATCTTGTGCGGATCGACCACGACGATCTCGCCCACCGTGGCGAACAGCGGCGAGCGCGGGATGACCACGCCCTTGGGCGGCCGCGCGATCCGGTCGTAGGTGGCCTTGACGTCCTCCGCGGTGAAATCGGCGCCGTCGTGGAACTTCACGCCCTTGCGCAGGTGGAAGGTGTACTTCTTGCCGTCCGGCGATATCTCATACTTCCACGCGAGATCCGGGATGATCGTCTGCCCGTCCTTGGGATCGCGCCGCAGCAGCGTGTCGTACATCGGGCTCTGCGGTCCGATGTTGGCCACGGTGCCCGACTGGTGCACGTCGAAGTGCGCGGGCGCGTTGTGAACGGCGTAGCGGAGCGTGCCGCCGCGCTTGGCCGCGGGGTCGGGCCGGAGCGGAGAGGGCGTCTCCTGCGCGCTCGCCGGCGTGCGGAGGACCGTGGGGACGGCGACGGCGCCACCGGCGATCGTGGCGACGCGCAGGAACGTCCGGCGGCTCACGTTCGCGGGGCGCGGCGCGGTGGGGGGCTGCTCTGCCATGGCGAGGTCCTCCTGATCATTCAACGTTGAATCCAGGTGGTGACAGGTGCCGCGATCCTATACAGATCGCGTGTCCTGTCAAGAGGCGGGCCTGGGCGGAACACGGCGACGGCCGGGCGCCCCGTCAGTTCTTGACGGAGCCGGCGGTGAGGCCCGCCACGTAATAGTCGACGAAGAACGAGTAGATGATCGCGACGGGGATGGAGCCGAGCAGCGCCGCCGCCATGAGCTGGCCCCAGTAGAAGACGTCGCCGCGGATCAGCTCCGTGATGGCGCCCACGGGGACCGTGCGCACCTCGCTCGTGGTCAGGAAGATCAGCGCGTAGAGGAACTCGTTCTGCGCGAGCGTGAAGGCGAAGATCCCCGCCGACAGGAGGCCGGGCGTGCAGAGCGGCAGCACCACGCGCAGCATCGCCTGCAGCCGGCTCGCCCCGTCGATGCGCGCCGCCTCCTCCAGCTCGCGCGGCACGCTCTTGAAGTAACCCATCAGCAGCCAGGCGCAGAACGGGATGAGCAGCGTCGGATAGGTCAGCATGACGGCGCTGAGCGTGTTCCCCAGGTTGAGCGTGTTGATGATGTCCGACATCGGGATGAAGAGCAGCGGCTGGGGCACGAGGTAGGTGGCGGCCACGCCGATGGCGACCACCGCCGCCCCCGGGAAGTTCATGCGCGCGAGCGGGTACGCCATCATCGTGCCGAGAACGAGCGAGATCACGGTGGTGACCACGGCCACCAGCATCGTGTTGTACGTCCACGTGAGGAAATTGGTCTGCTCGATGAGGTCGATGTAGTGCTTGAGGACGGGCTGGTGGACGATGAGGGGCATGATCTTGGCGTTGTAGAGCTCGCGGTTGGGCTTGATGGAGGTGATCAGCATCCAGTAGAAGGGAAACAGCATCGTCACCAGGAAGAACCCCAGCGGCAGGTACAGCCGCAACAGGCGTCCACCGAACCGGCGCCCGCCCACCATCAGGCGCGCCCCGTCATCATTCCCGCCTGAGGTACAGCGTGAGGGCCACGATCAGCAGCGCGAGGGCGGGCAGCATCGCCAGGGCCACGGCCGCGCCCATCCCGAGCTGGCCGGCGGACATCCCGATGTCGAAGGCGTAGGTGGCGAAAAGGTGCGTGGCGTTCGCAGGCCCGCCGTGCGTCAGGATGTACGGCAGCTGGAAGTCGGAGAACGTGAAGATCACGGAGAACATCGTCACGATGATCAGCACGGGCTTGATCATGGGCAGCGTGATGTACCGGAAGCGCTGCGTGACGCTGGCGCCGTCGATGGCGGCGGCCTCGTAGAGCTCGGGCGAGATCGTCTGCAGCCCCGCCAGCAGCGTGATGCCGTAGAACGGCAGCCCGCGCCAGGTGTTGACGCCGATGAGCGACACCATGGCCAGCGTCGCGTTGCCCAGCCACGAGAAGGTCTCTTTCATCAGTCCGGAGTGCAGCAGCGTCCAGTTGATCACGCTGAAGGTGGGATCGAGGATCCACATCCACGCCACGGTGGACAGCACGGTGGGCACGATGAAGGGCAGCAGCAGGAACGCGCGCGCGAGGTTCTTGCCGCGGAACTGCTGGTTGATGACGAGCGCCATCGCGAGCCCGCCCACCATCTTCAGCACGGTGGCCGCCACCGTGTAGACGAAGGTGTTGCGCGTCACCTGCCAGAAGACGGCCTCGTGGGCGAGCACGGCGAAGTTGGCGAGCCCGACGAAGACGCCGGGCTGGGCCACCCGCCGCTCCTGCAAGCTCAGGAAGATCCCGTAGAAGAACGGGTAGGCGACGAACGCGAGCAGGAAGAGGACTCCCGGCGCCAGCATCAGCCAGGAAAAGACCCATTCCCGCTCCACCAGGGCGCGGAGGGAGAACGGCCGGCCCGCGACCGACGCGGTGCGCGCGACGGAGGCCGGGCCGACCGCCATCTCTACTTCGCTTTGTAGATCTGCTTGAGCTGGCCGGCCGCCGTCGCGATGACGTCCTTCGTTGCGTCGCCCCGGCATGCCTTGGCGAACATGTCGACGAGCACGTACTTGGCGACGCTCTCGGAGGCGGCGTGCCCGACCGGCCCCGGCCACGCGTGCGGCCGCGACGTCTTGAGGCACTCCTTGAACGGCAGGTAGCGCGGCTCCGTGTTCCACATCGCATGGTTGTCGTAGCCGTGCAGGTACGGCGCATAGTACGCGTCGCCCGCGACGAGCCAGCGCGACAGCTGCTTGTCGTCATAGAGCCACCGGAGAAACGCCTTCGCGGCAGCCTGGTCCGGGGCGTAGGTCATGATCCCGAACCCCTGGGCGTTGAGCACGTGGAAGCGACCCTTCGGCCCTTGTGGATTCAGCGCGTGGTCGGTGACCTTGGCGATCTCCGGGAAGTCGCGCTTGGCCACGACGAGGATGGACGACGCGTTGTTGGTGCAGGAGATCTGCTCGCCCAGGAAGGCCTTGTTGTTGTTCACGTCCGTCCAGCCCAGCACGTCCTCGAGCATCGTCTCCTTGAAGAAGCGCCGGCAGAAATCGACCGCGGCCGCCGTCTCGGAGGAGTCGATGAGCACCGTCTTGCCGTCCTTGTCCACCTCGCGCCCGCCGTACGACCACAGCAGCGGGTAGAGCCAGCCGTGATTGTCGCCGAAGCCGTGGCCCAGCTCGAAGCCGAAGGGGTGTCCTTTCTTCTTGAGCAGGCGACCGGCCGACAGCAGATCTTCCCAGGAGTCGGGGAACTTGGTGACGCCCACTTCCTTGAACCAGTCGGTCCGGTAGTTCTCGAGCTGGCCGATGTTGCCCCACGGCAGCGACTTCCACTTCTTGTCGATGACGACCACCTGCTGCACCTGCTCGTGCCAGCCGCCCAGCTTCTTGCCGATCTCGCCCGCGAGATCGGTGACATCCACCAGGCTTCGGTCGAAGAGGTGGGGCCAGTTGATCGCCGTGTGGACGAGCTCGGGCCCCGACTTCGTCTCCGCCATCGTGGTGAAGCGCGTCAGCATCCCGCCCACGCTCACGGGCTCGTAGCTCACCTTGATGCCGGTGAGCTTCTCGTACTCCGGCGCCAGCGTCTTCACGAAGTAGTCGTCGAACGCCTTGATGAACGAGCTCTCGCGCACGGTGACGAGCGCTTTCGTGGCCTTGCCGGAGGCGCCGGCCACCTGGGGGGCAAGCGCGGCGCCGGTCGCAACGAGACTCACGGTCAGAAACTCGCGGCGGGTCGTCATGAGGGCCTCCATGTCTGGGAGACGGTGTGACCTGCTCGAGCGTGTGGCGGCGATGGTAGGGAGGAGCCCGGTGGCTGTCAAGCCAGCGCCGGCGATCCTCGGTCCCTTGTCCCTCAGAACACCGCGAGCGGATTCGCGGGCGACCCGGTGCCGCCGATCACCTTGAGGGGCGCGATGACGAGCATGAAGTCGTCGCGCCCTTCTTCCGTGCACGCCTTCGCGAGCGGCTCCAGCAGCGCGTTGTCCAGCAGCGGCAGGCCGTAGGCGAAGAGGCACGCGTGCACCGCCCACGGCACGTCGTAGCCGATGGGCAGCGCATCCAGCATGTCCCACACGAGCAGGCTCACGTCGTGGTCGCGCAGGAACGGCAAGCACGAGATGTGCAGCCCGGGGCGGTCGAGCGGCCCCGGACCGAAGGGCACGCTGTACGCGCGGTTCGGATTCTGCGCCTGCCACTGCTCGCGACCCGCATAGACGCACACGGCGTCGCCGGGCTGCAGCGTGATGTTGCGCCGGCTGAGGATGTCGTCCAGCTCCCAGCCGTGCACCGGCTGCTCCTGCGTCACGCAGGGCGTGCCCCGGTGGCGCGGGACGTCGAGCATCACCCCGCGCGTGATGATCCCCTCCGCCCAGTGCTCGACCGATCCGAAGGTGGCGCCGTCGAACGTGATCTCCTTTTTCGGATCACGTCCGTTCCACATCGCATGCTCGTCGTCCCAGGTGTGGCAGAGCGCATCGAGGTGGGTGGAGGCGACGCCGTGATAGAAGATGCCGTAGTAGTCCGCGGCGAACCCACCGGTGCCGCGCGGCATCGTCTTCATGTAGTGATGTGCGGGCAGCGCGTTGTTGAGGCCCGGCGTGGTGGGGAAGGGGCGGCTCAGCGACACGCTGCGACCGCTCTTCACGAGCCGGGCCGCCGCCGCGCGCTTGGCGGGCGTGATCAGGTTGATCGTGCCAAGCTGATCGTCCTTCCCCCAGCGGCCCCAGTTACGGCGCTCGCCGCGGATCCAGCCGAGAACTTCGTCCTTCGTGGGCAACGGTCGAGGCGGCATGGCTCGTTCACTTCTCCTTGATGGAGACGCGCCAGTGGATGCGGTCTTCCTCGGGTGGATAGTCGCCCGCCGCCTTGTGATACGAGCAGCGGTTGTCCCAGATGACGATGTCGCCCCGGCGCCATCGGTGGCGGTACTCGCCCTCGGGCCGGATCATGCGGGCGGCCAGCTCGTCGATGAGCGCGTCGCTCTCGGCGTCCTCGAGCCCTTCGATCTTGAGAATCTTGCCCGGATCGAAGTAGAGCGCCTTGCGCCCGCTCTCGGGATGCGTGCGGACGATCGGGTGCCGGACCGGAATCCAGTCACGGTCTTCCGCATTGAGCAGCGCCGTCGCCTTGCGGCGACCACCGTAGGTGAAGAGTCCCTGGCGGCCGTGGAGACGCTCCTTCAGCGGTGGCGGCAGCGCGTCGTACGCCGCGTACATGCTGGCGAACAGCGTGTCGCCGCCCCTGCTCGGCACCGCGAGCGCGTAGAGCTGCGTGGCCTTGAACGGCTCCACGTCGTACGCGCCGTCGGTGTGCCAGCCCTCGGCGCCGCGCCGATAGATCGCTTCGTCGAGCGTCCCGTCGGGCCCGAACTTGTTGACACCCAGCACGGTGATCTCCGGATAGTCCGGGTGACGCGTCGTCTTCGACGGATGCGGATGCACGACGCCGAAGCGCCGGCTGTAGCGCAGGAAGTCGTCGATCTCGAGCTGCTGCCCGGGCACGACCACCACGTTGTGAGCGAGCCACGCGCGATAGATCTGCGCGAAGCCCGCGTCGTCGAGCGTCTTGACGTCGACACCGTGGATCTCCGCGCCGATCTGCGGGCCCAGAGGGCGAACCTGGATCATCGGGTGCTCGACACGGTGCCCCTCACCGCCGGCGCCACGGCCTCCGCGAACAGGCGCATCGAGCGCAGCGCGAGCGGCGTCTCGAGTCCTGGCAGCGCCATGAGCAACAGCACGCGGCGGTAGCCGGTCGCGTCGAGATACTCCTGCAGGCCGTCCCTCACCTCGCCCGCCGTCCCGATGAGGGCCCAGCCGTCGGCCAGATACTCGTCGAAGGCGCGCAGGCGGAGGAGCGAGCGATCGAAGGAGTCGGGCACGGTGCCGCCGGTGGCGTTCGAGCGGAGGAGCGCCATCTTGCGCTGGTAGCTCATGAAGGGCGGCTCGGTCGCGCGCAGCGCCTCGTCGAGGCTGGGCGCCACGTGCACCACGCGCATGCCGCCGCAGCGGCTCTCGAGCTCATCGACCTCCGCCTCCGAGCGGCCCGCCGACCGCGCCGTCTCGCGATAGAGGCGGCGGCGCCGCTGCAGCTCGTCCACGGGCACGAAGAAGGACGACAGCGTCGGCAGCCCCAGGCGCGCCGCCGACAGCACGCTGTCCTCGCTGTTGGCCGCGATGAACAGCGGCGGGTGCGGGCGCTGCGCGGGCCGCGGCCGCACGTGCAGGCGCTCGGCGGAATGGAACTGCCCGTTGAAGTCGAAAGGCTCGCCGCTCCAGCACTGCTGCATGAGCGCGATGCCTTCCTCGATGCGCACCCGCGCATCGGCCCGCTCGGACCGGAACGTCTGGTAGTCCTGCAGCGTGCCGCCGCGCCCGATGCCGACGTCGAGCCGCCCGCCACTCACCACGTCGAGCACGGCGAGCTGCTCGGCGAGGTCGATCGGATGGTGCAGCGGCAGCAGGCTCACGCCCATGCCGAGGCGCAGCGTGCGCGTGCGCGCGGCGAGAAAGGCCGCGAGCACGGGCGGCGCCGGGCAGAGGCCGTAGTCGTTGAAGTGGTGCTCGGCGATCCACACCGACTGGTAGCCGAGCGCTTCGGCGGCGAGCATCTGCTCGAGGCTGGAGTCGTAGACCGCCTGCTCGGTCCACTGCTCGTCGCGCTGCATGAGGAAGAAGAGCCCGAAATCCATCACGGTCTCCGCAGCTTGAGGTCCTCGTAGGGCGACATGTAGAAGCCGGGGATGGCGGTGGCCATGAGGTCGTCCACACGCGGTCCGACGCCGATCGGGAAGCCGAGGTGATAGACCGGCGCCTGGAGGACCTGGTCGTGCACCGTGCGCTGGAGCTGGTGCAGGAGCGCCTCGCGCTTCTTTCGATCGCTCTCGCGCGCCTGGCGGCGGAAGAGGTCGTCCACCTCGGGCAAGGCGCCGTAGGCGAAGGCCCCGTTCTTCGTCACGAACGACTCCAGCCGCGTGGCGGCGTTGCCGGACACACCGCTGATGGTCAGCACCACGCCCTTGTGCTTCTTCTCCCGCCACGCCGTCATGAACGTGCCGCGCTCCATGGCGCGTACCCGCGTGCGGATGCCGACCGCCTGCAGCCAGCCCTGGATCGTCTCGCCCATGGAGTTGTAGGGCGGAAACGGCGTGAGGTCGCCGGCGTCGAGGCCGTTCGGGTAGCCGGCCTCGGCCAGGAGCTTCTTCGCGCGGGCGGGATCGTAAGGCGGCGGCTCGAGGGGCAGCGCGAACTCGAAGTCGCGCGGGACGATGCTGCCCGTGGGGCGCGACAGGCCGAGGGTCTCGGCCTCGTTGAGCGCCTGACGATCCAGCGCGAGGCTGGCCGCCAGCCGCACGCGCTTGTCCGCCCACGGTGACTTCAAGTCCCACTGGTCCGGGAAGTCGAGCCAGAAAATTCCGAGCAGCGGCGCCACCAGCTTCAGTCCCGGGGTGCGGCGGATGTCCTGCGCGGTGGGGCCGCTCAGGAGCATCGCGAGATCGACCTCGCCGCTCTTCAGCGCGGCCGCGCGCGTCGTCTCGTCGGGCATGCTGCGGAAGACCAGGCGCTTGATCGACGGCGGCTTGCGCCAGTACCCCTCGAAGGCATCCAGCACCAGCTCCACACCAGGGTTGAAGGAAACGAACTTGTACGGACCGGCGCCGACGGGCGCCTTGCGGTAACCGTCCTCACCGACCTTCTCGACGTACTTCTTCGGCACCACCCAGCCCGCACTGGTGACGAAGGTGCCGTAGAAGGCCGGGAAATCTGGCCACGGCTCCTTGAAGACGAAGCGCACGCGGTTGGCCGCGGGCGTCTGGATCTCCTTCACGTTGTCCTTCAGTGCCTTCGCCCCGCCGCCGCGGTAACGCTCGAAGGAGAACTTCACGTCATCGGCGGTGACCGGCTCGCCATTGTGGAACTTCGCGGCACGCAGCGTGAAGTCGGCGGAGAGCATGTCCTTCGACATGGACCACGACTCCGCCAGGCTCGGCCCCGAGCCCACTCCCGGCATCGGCTTGAGCAGCCCGTCGTGGAGCGCGTAGAGGAGCAGGAAGGGCGTGATGGTGCTCTCGCCTTCGGCCGGATCCAGCCACCGCGTGACGGGCGTGAAGTGCATCGCGATGGTCAGCGTGCCCTCGGGCGCGGCGGCGGCGCCGAGCACGCCGGTCAACCACAGCGCGGCCAGGATGATGGGGACGAGGATGAGGCGGCGCGAACGGCGAAACCGTGCCATGGGCCGAGACTGTTGGCTTTTCCCCTGCGCTTGTCAAGGCCGTGGAGCGGACATCATCGAGCCGCCGGCGCACGGGCCGGCGGTCTCGATGGCGTCGACTCAGCGCGAATGCTCCGCGGCGGTGAACGGTGTCGAGCGCTCTCCCCCCATGCGCATGAGGCCGAGGGCGGCGGTCAGCGCTCGGCGTGCGAGCGTGGGCCGCTTGGGGAGCCCGGCGAGGAGCCGATCGCGCGCCGCCGCCGCATGAAACTCCTGCACCCGGCTTCGCATCAGGACTTCCAGCAGATAGAGATTGTCACCCATGTCACACCTCCCTCACGCCACACGGGCGCGCGGCATGTCCGTGCGCGGCGTGAGCACGATACGAACCCCGGCCGGCGACACCGAGGCGAGCTTTCGGCTCGTGATCGCCACGAGCTGCTCCACCAGCGCGGGCCGCGTAAAAGGCACCATGAAGGTCACACGCCACGGGCCGAAGACCGGCTTCGCCACCACGGGCGCCGCCACCGCGCCCAGCTCGGCGTAAATGGCATCCGTGAGCGCGATCTGCTGCTCGATCACGTGCTCCCGCGACCGCTGGACCCGCGTCAGCAGCGCGAGCAGCGCGCCGAGGGCGAGCGCCGGCAGCGTGATGAGGACGAGGACGGCCAGCAGCGTCAGCATCGGAGCCTCCATGCCGCCTGCCGGGTACGGAGGACAGCGGCCGCATCACCGGCGCGTGCCTCCGCGCGCGGCTCGGGCTCCGGCCTGGCCGCCGCGATGGCCTCACGCGCGCGATCGAGGGCGCGGGCGAGGGCGGCGAGGGCGCCCCCGACGAGCAGCGCGACGATCCCCAAGAGGACGAGGCCGAGGACCCACACGATTCGAATCTCCTGAAATTCCATGACAGCCTCCTTCTGCCTGGTGTGACACCGCAGGGAGGCCGATGTGAAAGGTGCCGCTTACGCGGAGAACGGATGCAGATCAGGGCGGCAGCTGTCGCAGGG
>JBKKCN010000408.1:0-7476 GCA_046712525.1 Candidatus Rokuibacteriota bacterium | reverse complement strand
GGTCCTTGGCGGTGTTCTCGTAGTCCACCGAGCCGGCGAAGGGCGGATTGGCCAGGACCAGGGTGTAGCGCTCTTCCTCATCGGCATGGTCCTGCGCGAGCGAGTCGCGATAGCGGATGGCGGGGTTTTCCACGCCGTGCAGGAGCATGTTCATGCTGCCAATGCGCAGCATGGTGTTGTCGAAGTCGAAGCCGTGGAAGGCGTGCTGGTGGAAGTGCGCCTTCTGCTTTGCGTCGCGCAGGATCTCAGGATGGCGCTGGCGCAGATATTCGCCGGTGGCGACGAGGAAGCCGGCGGTGCCGCAGGCGGGATCGCAGATGATGTCTTTCGGTCCCGGCGCGGTCATCTCCACCATCAACCGGATGATGTGGCGCGGCGTGCGGAACTGGCCGTTCTGCCCCGCGGTGGCGATCTTGCCGAGCATGTACTCGTAGAGATCGCCCTTGGTGTCGCGGTCCTCCATCGGCACCTGGTCGAGCAGGTCCACCACCTTGGCCAGCAGCGCGGGCGTGGGGATGGTGAAGCGCGCGTCCTTCATGTGGTGCGCGTAGGTGGAGTCGTCGCCGCCGAGCGTGCGCAGGAACGGGAAGACGTGCTGGTCCACCACCTTGAACATGTCGGCGGGCGCGAAGTGCTTGAAGCGCGACCAGCGGAGATCGTCGTAGAGCCGCTTCTTCGGGTCCTTGCCCGTGGGGAAGACGCGGTGCTCGATGGGCTTCTTCAGCCGGGCCGACTTGTTCTCCTCCAGCGTGTGCAGGTCGTCGAGCCGCCGGAGGAAGAGCAGGTAGGTGATCTGCTCGATGACTTCGAGCGGATTGGAAATGCCGCCGGACCAAAGGCGTCCCAGATGCGATCGATCTGGTTTTTCAGCTCACCGGTCAGCATCGGCTGTCTTTCGGGTTTCGGGCCGTCTTCCTCACCGCATTCGGCACGCGTTACCTCCTGAGCGCCGTGACGGCGTTGGGTTTCGGAGAACGCGTAACGCTCACGTGCAGCGGGAACACTGAGCCGGCGCAGGAGGCCCCTGCTGCACGCTGCACTTAGGCCTCCCCGCGAAGCCGTGGGCGGATACCGCCGGGATCACGCCTGCCGTGAACGCACGCCAGGACAACGACGAAGTTCTCAAAGGGCCGGTACCATAGCACGTACGGGAATCGTCGTAAGCGGGCACGGCGGGCTCCGCGATAGCGTTCCGGGTATGCGAGCGGGTTGTCCGCGATGCGTCCGAGCGCGTTGTTCACCGCCTCCCGGAACTCACGGCCGAGGCCCTGATGCTGACTGTCATACCAATCCTCGATCGCCGCCAAGTCGATCTCTGCCGCGCGGCGAAGGAGGACAGGGAACGTCAACGAGGGCGCTGTTCGAGGCGGGCTCTAACCTCCGGCCAGGGGCTCTGGTCCCCGGGGTTCGCTTCGAGATCGGCGAGACGGGTGTCGAGAAGGGCACGTTCCTCGGGCGTGACAGGGATGTCCTCTTCCGAGAGCGTGTCCCACAGCGCCTCAATCAGTTGAAGCCGATCGCTCGGGCTGAGCTTCAGGGCCTCCGCGAGCAGGTCCGCGTTCATGCCGTCAGTATAGCGCTGGCGACGGCTGGTGAGATCGAGCATCGAACGGTTTGCGGCCGGCGTCCAGAGCGAGCACGGTCAGCGCCGGGGCGCTACGGAACAGGGCGAGCTCATTTCTTTTGGCCCATGGGCTCGCGCCTTGCTACGAAGGTGGAGTCGTCTCCTTGGTGAATGAACAACTTGCCGCGCATCGTGTCGCCATCGACCTTGGCCGCGGCCCGGCCGCTTGTCGGATTGTCATCATCAAAGCCCGACCAGGAGAACTCAACGACCGGCCCGTCGGCACGACGTTCGACACGGTAATCGATTGACGCGCCAATCGCGATGAGTTGCATCTCGCCGAGCCCGTTTCGGCCGAAGGTAATGTGCGCCTCAACGACCAGGTCGAGGGCGTCTTGATCCCACACACTCGTCTCGACGATCCGCCATCGACCGACGACGACTTCCTTGTCTCGGGCCATCGTGTTGTCTGCGTCGTCTAACGACGGCGGGTTCGGAAGGAAGTCAGGGACGACCCTGAGGTCCCCGAGGGGCTCGTCCGTGTAGCTCATTCTCTCGCTCATAGACGCCCTTTTCTTTGCACCACGACGAGCCTTCGCCATTGGCCAAGGCTAGCATCCATGTGGCGGAGTAGCCATCGAGTCTGGCTGTACGTTGCTTCACGGCGCCGTTAGCGGCTCGCCGAGGTACGCGTCAATCACGCGCGCATCGCGGGTGATCGACGTGGGCGTGCCGGTGGCGATCATCTCTCCGTGGTGCAACACGGCGATGCGGTCGGACAGGTCCATCACCGCCGCCATGACGTGCTCGATGACGAGCACGGCCACGCCCGTGTCGCGCACGGCCTTCACGACGCCTACGGGCGCCGCCACTTCGGTCGGGTTGAGCCCGGCCATGACCTCGTCGAGCAGCAGCAGTCGCGGCCGTGTCGCCAGCGCGCGCGCCAGCTCCAGGCGCTTGCGCAGGCCGATGGGCAGCCCGTGGGCGAGGCGATCGGCGTAGGGCTCGAGGCGGGTGAGGCCCAGCACTTCCCGCGCGTGCGCGCGCGCGCCGGCCACGGACGGGATGCGGTTGAAGGCGCCCACCATCACGTTGTCGAGCACCGTGAGGTCGGGGAACGGCTGTACGAGCTGGAACGTGCGGGCGAGGCCGAGCCGACAGGTCTCGTGGGGCGGCAGTCCCACGCACTCCCGGCCCTCCAGCGTCACGTCGCCCTCGTCCGGGCGCTCGAAGCCGGAAATGACGGCGAAGAGCGTCGTCTTGCCGGCGCCGTTGGGCCCAATGAGCCCGACGATCTCGCCGGCGGCCACCGTCAGGCTCACGCGGGTGAGCGCCTGCACACCGCCGAAGCGTTTGCTCACGCCACGCACGTCAAGGAGCACGCCGCACGCCTCGCAGCCAGCCCATGACCCCGCGCGGCAGGAACGCGACCGCGAGCATGAGGATGGCCCCGTACAGCATGAGGTGCAGACCCGCGTAGCTCCTGACCGCTTCCCGCGTCGTCTCGCCGAGGACGCCGAGGAGGACCGAGCCGAGGAGCGGGCCCCACATCGTGCCCGCCCCGCCGATGATGGGGCGCAGCAGGATCTCGACGGAGTTGACGGGGCCGAAGGCGATCGTGGGATCGATGTAGGAGAAGTACTGCGCGTAAAAAGCGCCCCCGAGCGCGGTGACGCCGGCGGAGAGGGCCATCGCCGCCAGCTTGATGCGGTACGGGTTGATGCCGAGTGCCGCCGCCGCCGCCTCGTTCTCCCGCACGGCCGCCATCTGGTAGCCGAGGCGGGAGCGGCCGAGGCGCGCCACACCCCACGTGACGGCGAGCACCATGGCGAGGATCACGTAGTAGAAGTAACGCTTGTCGCCGAACTGGAACAGCGCGGGCGCGTGACCGCGCAGGGGCACGAGGACGCCGGATGAGCCGCCCACCCACTCCCAGTTCGTGGCCGCCACGCGGAAGATTTCCGAGAAGGCCAGCATCACGAGCGCGAAGTACGCCCCACGCAGGCCGTAGCGGAAGGAGAGGTGCCCGGTGACGAGGCCGACGGCGACGGCGACGGCCGCGCCCGCCCACATGCCGATCCACGGGCTGACGCCCGCCTTCACGAAGCACAAGCTGGACGTGTAGGCGCCGATGCCGAAGAAGAGGGCGTGGCCGAACGAGAACTGTCCCGCGTAGCCGCCGAGGATGTTCCATCCCTGCCCCACGAACGCGAAGAACAGCATCAGCGTGAGCGTGCCGACGATGTATTCCGAGCGGATGAGGACGGGAGCCACGAAGGCGCCGATCAGCAGCGCCGCCGCGGCAAAGCGCCTAGGCGTGGCGCGCCCCGAGGAGGCCCGTCGGGCGGACGAGGAGGATCAGGATGAAGAGCGCAAAGATGCCGATCTGCGCGAGGGAGCCGTGCAGGAAGAGTCCGCCCAGCGACTCCACCACGCCCACCAGCAGGCCTCCCAGCAGCGCGCCCGGGAACGAGCCGAGGCCGCCGAGCACGACCACCACGAAGGCCGTGATCACGAACGTGTTGCCGACCTCCGGCGACACGTAGAAGAACGGCACCGCCATGGTCCCCGCCGCCGCCACGCAGGCGCTGCCGAGCCCGAAGGCCACCGCGTGCACGCGCGGCACAGGGATGCCGACGAGCGCGGCGCCCTCGCGCTCCTCCGCCGCCGCCCGCAGCGCCTTGCCGAGGATCGTCTGCTTGAGGAAGACGGCGAGGGCGGCGGTGATGGCGATGGCCCCCGCGAACGCGAGCACGCGCGGCAGGTTGAGGCGCAGCGGGCCGAGCGTCACCGTCTGCTGCGAGTAGGCAACGAGGAGCGTGCGCGGGTCGGCCGTGAACATCACGAGCGCGAAGTTGTCGAGGAAGAGGGCGAGCCCCAGCGTCATGAGCAGTTGGTTGTGCTCGGCCGCGCCCAGCACCGGCGCGATGACGGAGCGCTCGATCGCGTAGCCGAGCCCGAAGCCGGCAGGCACCGTGAGCAGCAGGGAGACGTATGGATCCACGCCGAACCGGCTCGCCAGCGAGAAGGTGGCGTACATCGCCAGCATCATCAGCGAGCCGTGCGCGAAGTTGATCACCTTCATGACGCCGAAGATCAGCGTCAGTCCCAGCGCCACCAGCGCATACAGCCCACCCAGCAGGATCCCGTTGACCAGACTGGAAAGAACGACCTCGCTAGACACGCTTCTCCCAGGCGGGCACTGGGATGATCGGTGTGGCTTCCGCGAGCTCGGCCGGGTGGACGACGACGATCTTGCCGTTCTGCACCTGCATCAGCAGCGTGCGCGCATTGGGGTTCTGTCCCTTGTCGTCGAAGGTGATGGGGTAGGGCACGATCTGGTCGCGCAGGTTCGTCCTGGCGAGCGCCTCGCGCACGCGCTCGCGGTCGGCGGCGCCGGCGCGCTCGAGGGCGTCGCGCAGGACGTAGGCCGACTGGTAGGCGAGCATCCATTCATAGGCGAAGGGATGGCTGTACGCCTTCTCGAAGGCGGCGATGGTGGACGCCATGCGCGGGTGCTTGGGGTTGTACCAGTGGTTGCCGTCCAGCATGTAGTCGGCGAGCTTGCCCACGTCCTTGATGAAGCGGTACTGGCTGCCCGCGCCGCCGTAGACGGAGCAGACGGCGCCCACGTCCACTCGCTGCTCGGCCATCGTGCGCATGATGAGCGAGTGCGCCGGATAGTAGGTGGACGGGATGACGAGATCCGCCTTGGCGGCCTTGATCTTGAGCACCTCGTTGTTCAGCGAGGGTGCCGCCGCGCTGTGGGGAATGCGATCGGCCACTTCCATGCCGATCCCCGGCAGCAGCTTCTCCAGCGTGTCGGCGGTGGTCTTGCCGAAGAGGCCGTCCTCGTGGATGAGCACGGCGCGTTTGAGGCCCGTCTTCAGCCCGCCGAGCTGCTCCACGGTGTGCCGCGCGCCCATGCTCGCGTTGGGCCCGAAGCGGAACGTGTACTTGAAGCCGCGCTCCGTGATGCCGTCGGCGATGGCGACGTCCAGCACGTGGGGAATCCTGTACTTCTCCGCTTCCTGGGTGGTGACGAAGGCGATCCCGGAGGCGAAGGGACCGAGCACGGCCACGGCGCCCGCGTCCTTGAAGCGCTCCATCGTCGAGATGGCGACGGGCGGCTTGGACTCGTTGTCGAGCACCATCAGCTTCATGCGCGCGCCGCCCATCGACTTGATGCCGCCGCCGGCGTTGATCTCGCTGACGGCAAGCTCGATGCCGTGCTTGCCCAGGTTGCCCTCGCGCGCGAGACCGCCCGTGAGCGGATGCGTCTCACCGATGAGGATCTCCTTCGGCTGCGCACGCAGCACGGCAGGGAACGCCGCCGATGTCGCCGCCGCCGCCGAGATCGTGAGGAATTGCCGCCGTGTCGTCATCGCTGGCTCTCCTTCGCCCGTTCAGGCTCGGCTGATACTAAGCGGCGATCGTTCCTGGATCAAGTTGCGCCGGCGCAACGGCCGACGGAAGATGGCGCCGGTTGAATGAACCCCTGAAGGAGTCGATATGACCGCTGGACCACGCGTGTTCCGAAGGCCCATCGCCATCGCCGCCCTCCTATTCGTCGCAGCGCACTCGCCGGTGTCGGCACAGACGGTCAAGATCACCCCGCTGGGCTCCCATGCCGGGGAGCTGTGTGCCAACGATCGGGCGCTGCTGTTCGAAGACCCGACCGGCGTGAGGATTCTCTATGACGTCTCGCGTGCCATCGCCGGCGCCACCGATCCGCGGCTGGGCGCGGTGCACGTGGTGCTGTTGAGTCACGCCCACGGTGATCACATCGGCGACGTCAAGGCGTCCGGCCCCGACGCCGGAACGTGCGACAGGCCCGCCACGGTGTCCGCCGCGCCCCATTCGAACACGGCCGAGATCGCCGCCGCGAAGAATGCCGCCGTCGTCGTGAGCAACGACATGAGCGATTTTCTCGGCAAGAAGATTCAAGCCATCCGGGGCGAGGCCACACCGCCGTGCCCGACCGCCGGGCTGGCGCGTGAGACAACGGTGGCGCGGCCGGCACCGTGCATGGCGAATCTGCAGCTCGGCGGCAAGCGGGTCATCAAGGCGGCGGGCGCCGCGCAGGGTGTGCAGATCGCGCTCGTGCGCGCGGATCACAGCAATAACGTGCCGCGCACTCTCCTGAGCGAGCCCGCGCGAACGCAACTCGCGGCAGACGGCCTCAGCGCGTACGTCGGTCACGCGAACGGCTACGTGGTCGTCTTCACCAACGGGCTCCGCGCCTATCTGTCCGGGGACACCGCGATCATGGATGACATGCGAACGATCATCGGCGGCTTTTACCGCGCGAACCTCGCCGTCATGAACATGGGCGCGTTCGCCATGCAATCGGAGGAAGCCGCCTACGCGGTGAACGAGCTGCTCCAGTCTCGGGCGGTGATCCCGTCGCACGTGAACGAAGCGGCCACGAGCGGCGGTAAAGTGAATGCCGCGTCGAAGACGAAGCAGTTCATCGACCTCGTACAAGGCCGCGCCGTGCACCTGCCGTTGAGCGGGAAGACGATGGAGTTCGACGGCCAGGCGAAATGCGTGAGCGGGTGTTAGGGCACCGCGTTACTTGGCGTCGTGGAAGATGACGCCGAGGGTGTAGCGGGTGCCGGCCGTGATCCGGCTCACGCCGTGGCGCACGGCGGCCCGGTAGTAGCCGCGCGCGGTCTCCACCGGGCGATGGCGCGTCGTGAAGACGAGCATCTCGCCCTGCTCGGTGGCGATCGCCTCCCCGCGCGACTGCGCGCGCGGGCGCTGCTCCACGAGCAGGAAATCTCCGCCCGTGTAATCCACGCCGCGCCGGCTCAGGAAGCACGTGATCTGAAGCGGGAAGACGACGTCGCCGTACAGGTCCTGGTGCAGACAGTTGTAGCCGCCCGCTTCGTAGTGCAGCAGCAGCGGCG
>JBKKCN010000407.1:0-2827 GCA_046712525.1 Candidatus Rokuibacteriota bacterium | reverse complement strand
ACGGTGAGGCCCTCGCGGAAGTTGGAGGTGATGGGCGTCTCGATGATCTCGCCCGAGGGCTTGGCCATGAGACCGCGCATGCCGGCGAGCTGGCGGATCTGCTGCTTGGAGCCCCGCGCGCCGGAGTCCGCCATCATGTAGATGGGGTTGAACTCACCGCCCTGCTCGCCCTCGCCGAGCTCGCGGAACATCTCGTCCGCGATGACCTCGGTCACGTGCGCCCAGATGTCGACCACCTTGTTGTAGCGCTCGCCGTTGGTGATGACGCCGTCCTGGTACTGCGTCTCCACCTCGTTGACGTCCTCGCGCGCCTTGGTGATGTGCTGCTTCTTCTTGGACGGGATGTGCATGTCGTCGATGCCGATGGAGATGCCGGACAGCGTCGCGTAGCGGAAGCCCAGGTCCTTCAGCTCGTCCAGGAAGTGGACGGTGACCTCGTTGCCGAGCATGTTGTGGCAGCGGGCCACGAGCGCCGTCACTTCCTTCTTCTTCAGCTCCTGGTTCAGGAAACGCAGGGGCTCGGGCACGATCTCGTTGAGGAGCGTGCGCCCCACCGTGGTCTCGATGATCTCGCCGTTCCACCGCACCTTGATGCGCGCCTGCAGATCGATGTCCTCGTTGTCGTAGGCGATGCGGACTTCCTCGGGGTCGGCGAAGAGCCGGCCCTCGCCGCGCACGGGGTGCTCAGGCGTGGAGAGCCGCTCCTTGGTCAGGTAATAGATGCCGAGGACCATGTCCTGCGTGGGCACCGCGATGGGCGCTCCGTTGGACGGCGACAGGATATTGTTCGCCGACAGCATGAGCACCTGCGCCTCGAGCTGCGCCTCCATGGACAGGGGCACGTGCACCGCCATCTGGTCGCCGTCGAAGTCGGCATTGAAGGCGGTACAGACCAAGGGATGGATCTCGATCGCCTTGCCTTCCACCAGGATGGGCTCGAAGGCCTGGATACCCAGTCGATGGAGCGTGGGCGCTCGATTCAGGAGCACGGGGTGCTCCTTGATGACGTCGTCGAGGATGTCCCACACCTCGGGACGCTCTTTTTCGACGAACTTCTTGGCCGCCTTGATCGACGACGCGATGCCGCGCTCCTCCAGCTTCCGCAAAATGAACGGCTTGAAGAGCTCGAGCGCCATCTTCTTGGGAAGCCCGCACTGGTGGAGCTTGAGGTAGGGACCGACGACGATCACGGACCGGCCCGAGTAATCCACGCGCTTGCCGAGCAGATTCTGGCGGAAGCGGCCCTGCTTGCCTTTCAGCGTGTCGGACAGCGATTTCAGAGGCCGGTTGTTCGGGCCCGTGATCACGCGGCCGCGGCGGCCGTTGTCGAAGAGCGCGTCCACCGCTTCCTGCAGCATCCGCTTCTCGTTGCGGATGATGATCTCCGGCGCCTTCAGGTCCATGAGCCGCTTGAGCCGGTTGTTCCGGTTGATGACGCGGCGATAGAGATCGTTGAGGTCGGAGGTCGCGAAGCGACCACCGTCGAGCGGCACCAGGGGGCGCAGCTCGGGCGGGATGACGGGCACCACCTCGAGGATCATCCAGTCCGGCTGGTTGCCGGACTTCAGGAAGGCCTCGATGACCTTGAGCCGCTTGACGATCTTCTTGCGCTTCTGGACGGACGTCTCCCCGAGCATCTGCGCGCGCAGGTCGCGCGCGAGGGAGTCGAGGTCCATGTCGCGCAGCAGCTCGCGGATGGACTCCGCCCCCATCCCCACCTTGAGCGCGTCGGGGCCGTGCTCCTCGTGGAGCTTGCGCGCCTTGTCGACGGCCATGAGGTCCTTCTTCTTGACGCCGTTGATCTTGGCGTCGAGGACCACGTACTCCTCGAAGTAGAGGATCTTCTCGAGGTCGCGCAGCGACATGTCGAGGAGCTGGCCGATGCGACTGGGCAGCCCCTTGAAGAACCACACGTGCGACACGGGGGAGGCGAGCTCGATGTGGCCCATGCGCTCGCGGCGCACGCGCGCCCGCGTCACTTCCACGCCGCACTTGTCGCACACCACGCCCGCGAACTTCATCCGCTTGTACTTGCCGCACGCGCACTCGTAGTCCTTGGTAGGCCCGAAGATGCGCGCGCAGAAGAGCCCGTCGCGCTCCGGCTTGAAGGTCCGGTAGTTGATGGTCTCGGGCTTCTTCACCTCACCGTGCGACCAGTCGCGGATCTTCTGCGGGGCCGCCAGCTTGATCCGGATTGCATCAAACGTGATGGGCTTCGCGTGCCGATCGAGGATGCCCCACAGGTCCTTGGTAGGCTTGTCCTCTCTGATCAGGCTGCCGAAAGGCCGATCCGTCAGCATTCAGTGGTCTCCTTTGGAACGAGGTCCGAGATGATCGTGGCTTCGCTCATTGCCGCTCACGAGGTCTTCTTTCCGTCTTTGGTCACCAGTTCCACATCGAGGGCCAGGCTCTGCAGCTCCTTCACGAGCACGTTGAAGCTCTCCGGCGTGCCCGGTTCGAGGAAATTCTCGCCCTTGACGATCGCCTCGTAGATCCGGTTCCGTCCCTCCACGTCGTCCGACTTCACGGTGAGCATCTCCTGCAGCGTGTGGGCGGCGCCGTACGCCTCCAGGGCCCACACTTCCATCTCGCCGAAGCGCTGGCCGCCGAACTGCGCCTTGCCGCCCAGCGGCTGCTGGGTGACGAGGGAGTAGGGACCGATGGAGCGCGCGTGCATCTTGTCGTCGACGAGATGCGCGAGCTTGAGGATGTAGATCTGCCCCACCGTCACTTCCTGGTGGAACTGCTTGCCGCTGCGGCCGTCGTAGAGGACGGTCTTGCCCGACGTGGGCAGGTGCGCCTGCGTGAGGTGCTGCTTGATCTCGGC
>JBKKCN010000406.1:0-6565 GCA_046712525.1 Candidatus Rokuibacteriota bacterium | reverse complement strand
TTCGACTTCTGGAACCTCGGCACGGCGACGGCGACCGCGGTCGTCATCTGGATCATGTTCTTCGTCTTCAGCAACGTGTTCTACCAAGTGGCCCGGCGCACGCTGCGGGCGTTCTGACCGATGCCAGTGGGAGCGCGGGAGAAGGCGGAGCGGCGGCGGCAGACGATGTTCACGCTGGCGGCCGCCGCGTGGGCGCTGGTGGTGGTGTTCCCCGTCCTGTGGATGGCGCTGATGATGATCAAGCCCGAGGCGATCATGTTCGCCCGCCCGCCCGTCTGGATCTTCCGCCCCACCCACGAGCACTTAGCGTACGTTATAGACCACGGCTTCGTCTGGAACCTCCTCACGTCGCTCATCGTGGCCCTCGCCAGCACCGTGCTCGTGGTGCTCATCGGTACCCCCGCCGCCTACGCCTTCGCCCGCTTCCCGATCCGGCGCCGCGACGATCTGCTGCTCTTCGTGCTCGCGACACGGATGGCGCCACCGGTGGCGCTCGCCATCCCCTTCTATCTCATCTATGCGCGCGTGGGGCTCCTCGACACGTACGCGGGCCTCATCGTGGCGTACCTGAGCTTCAACCAGTCCTTTTACGTCTGGGTGCTGTGGAGCTTCTGCCGTGAGCTGCCCGTGGAGCTGGAGGAGGCGGCGCGCGCCGACGGGTACCCCCGCGCGTACGTCCTCATCCGCGTGGTGCTCCCCCTGCTCCGGCCCGGCATCATCGCCACCGCCGTCCTCTGCTTCATCTTCGCGTGGAACGAGTTTCTCTACGCCTTCCTGCTCGGCGGCAACGCCATCCAGACCCTGCCGGTGGCGGTGCCGAAGCTCATCACCTCGCAGGGCGTCAAGTGGGGGGAGCTGTCCGTGGTCGGCATCGTCGCGCTGCTGCCCGTGCTGCTCGTCGTGTTCCTGCTGCAGCGCCACATCGTGCGCGGCCTCACGATGGGCGCCGTGAAGGGCTAGCAGGGCGCTGAAAACGGCGCATCTGCGTCGTTGCCTCCTCGTTCGTCGCTGCGGCGTAGGCGGCCTACGCCTCACTCCTCTCGTCGTCGGCGCCTAGCATCTGCACCGTTTTGAGCGCCCTGCGCGTTTTTCAGCGCTCTGTTAGCCCAGGTCCTTCTCGACGTCGGTGAGCGACACGACGTAGCCGAAGACGTGGCTGAGGCACAGGAGGGCGGCCTCGTGCCGCTCGGCGCTGGTGCCCGCCACGCAGTCACGGAGGACGTAGCAGCGGAAGTCGAGATTGCGGGCGTGCTGCACGGTGGAGGCCACGCAGATGTCGGTGCAGACGCCGGCGACGAGAAGACTCTCGACGCGAAGGCTGCGCAGCAGCGTGTCCAGATCCGTGCCCAGGAAGGCGTCGTAGCGGCGCTTGTTGAGGATCCGGTAGTCTCCGGCGACGACCTCGAGCTGCGCCGCGAGCTCCATCCCCGGCGTCCCTTCGAGGCAGTGCGGCGGCTCGAACTCGAGCTCGATCCCGAAGTCGGACCTGTCCGCCCGGTGCATCTCCTGCGTGAAGATGACGGGCATTCCGAGCGAGCGCGCCCGCGCCGTGAGCCGGTTGATGCGCGGGATGAGCTCGAGTCCTCCTGGCGTCGCCACGGGTGCGCCGGGATCGAGGAAGTCCCGCTGCATGTCGATGACGACGACCGCGGTGCGCGCGGGGTCGAGGCGCGGAGGCGGAGGCATGAGGTGGAGAATAGCAAAAGGGTGAGAGGACGGCCCCTCACCCCTTGCGTATCAGTCGGGCGTCACGCCCTGCGGGTTATGCTCCACGCCGGCGGCGGGCTCGCGCCCTTCGAAGAGCTTCTCGGTGCCCTTGTGTGTGAAGTACAAGCGTGACTTCATGTCGATGATCGTCTCGCCCACCACGCTGAATCGAAAGTGGCCCGGCTCGATGATTCCGGCGTGTACGGGCCCCACCGGAATCTCGTACACACCCTCCCCGCCCACCTGGGTGAAGGGAAAGGCGCGGCCGTCGTCGCTGAACTCGCGCGGGACGGCATCCCGGCGAAGCGGGAAATAGTCCGCCGGCCAGAAGCCGTGGCGAACGAGCGGGCGAGGATCGGGGTGACCCTCGGCCCTGATGCCGAAGAGGTCGTAGATCTCCCGCTCGAATCGGGAGGCCGGATAGTGAAAGGTGGCGAGCGAGCTGAGCGCCGGGCTGTGGGCCGGCACGGCGGCAGTGGCGTGGACGAACCAGTCCTCTCGCCCGGGCGTGAACAGATAGGTCACCTCGAAACCGGCGCCGGGGGCGCGCCGGTCGGCGGCCGCCATGAACACCAGCTCGGCGCCGAAGGCCGTGCGGAGAAGTCGAGCGAGGGCCGGCACCGCGGCCGTGGGAATCGAGCAGTGGAGCTGGTTCTTCCGCACCACGCGGACGTCCGACGGGCGAGTCGCCTCGGGCTGCTCGGCGAGCGCCTGCATGAGCTGCGGCATGTGTGTCGTCGCCGTCATCGTCCCGCGATCTCCACGATCTGTTCCAGAAGCGTCGTCAGCGGCGCGGGAAGCGTCACTCCGAGGACGACGAGCGCCGCCAGGCACATACCGAGGGGGACGAGCTGCCACTTGCTCGGCTCCCCGATGGGCACGTCCGCCGGCGGCGCGCCATAGAGCATCCGGTTCACATGACCGATCATCGACACGAACGCCACCGTGAGTAACGCCAGCACGAGACCCATGAGCCACGGACGGCCTGCGATGAACCCTGCACGGAAGAGCGCAAACTCGGACATGAAGAGGCCGAAGGGCGGCAATCCGATGATGGCGAGAACCCCGGCGCCAAAGAACGCGCCTGTCCACGGCATGGTCTTCAGGAGCCCGGACACCCGGCCGATCTCGGCGGTGCCGTACCGTTGAAACACGCGTCCCGCCAGGAAGAACATCATCGACTTCACGAGGGCGTGGTTGAGCAGGTGCAGCAGAGCGGCAAAGGTTCCCAGCGGCCCCAGGGCGAGCCGCGATATAGAGGAGGGGCGGCAGGACCGTGAGGAAGATGACGTCCGGGTCGACGTGCACCCTCGGGACGCCCGGTACGATGCCCAGCACGAGGCCGCCGATCATCAGAAAGATCGGGTACGCAATCCCGACTCGGCGCGCGATGGTGACGAGGGCGGCCACCGCGATGAAGAGGGCTAAGAGGAGCTGGGCGCCCTCCATGTGACCTCAGAGACGCTCGCCACAATATTTGCAGTGAGCGGCGTCGATGTCGTGCCCCTCGGCACTGCACGCCGGACACGCGAAGATCACCTCGTGAGCAATCCGATCGCCCGCCGCGACGGTGACGACATCGTGAAATGGGTCGATCAGCAAGGCGGGGCGGGCCTGGCGACGTCCAAGTTACTGCCCGGCGCTCACATCGTCCGCGCCTTCAATGCGATCGGCTCCGGGAGGCTGGCCGCCATCGCGCATCGCCAGGGCGAGCGGGTCGGGGTGCCGATCGCGGGCGACGATCCGAAGGCGATCGCGGTCGCCGAGACCCTCATTCGCGAGATTGGATTCGAGCCTGTCGTCGTGGGCGGGCTCGCCATGGGCAAGCACCTGGTGCCCGGCACGCCGCTCGGAGGCGAGCACACCGCGGCACAGCTTCGACAGATCGCCGGCGGCCTGCGCTGAGCGGCGCGTGACGGCCCCCGGCGCCATCCCGGGCACGCCGTCCGGCCTCGCCGAGCGCGTCAGCAGGCGGTTGCACCGGTTCATCGAGGTCAGGCCACACGAGGTCCCGATCGTCGCCTGGTGCTGGCTCTACATCTTCTCCGTCCTGTCGTCGTACTACATCATGCGGCCGATCCGCGACCAGGCAGGTGTCGCAGGAGGCGTCAACACGCTGCAATGGCTCTTCACCGGCACGCTGGTGGCCATGCTGCTGCTGAACATCCCGTTCGCCTATCTGGTCAAGAGTCTGCCGCGCAGCCGCTTCATCCCGATCACCTACCACTTTTTCGCGGCCAACATCCTCCTCTTCGCCGTGCTCTTCCATTGGTCGGATGGCGCGCAGACGATCTGGGTGGGGCGGATGTTCTTCATCTGGGTTTCCGCCTTCAATTTGTTCGTCGTCTCGGTCTTCTGGCAGTTGAATGTCGATCTGTTCTCGCCGGAGCAGGGCAAGCGGCTGTTCGGCGTGATCGCCGCCGGTGCGACGATGGGGGCGATCGTCGGGGCGGGCGTCACCGCCACCCTGGTGCGGTACGTGCCGCCCATGGTCTTGTTGCTCGGCGCGGCGATCCTGCTCGAGGTCGCGGTATTCAGCGCGGGCCGGCTCGCGCGCCTGTCCGCGACGCTCGATCGGCGGCCCCTCGCCGGCAGCGCCGACCCACCGATCGGCGGCAGCGTGTTCGCCGGGATCAGCCATGCCTTCGGCACACCCTATCTCTTCAACGTCAGCGTCTTTCTGTTGCTGTTCGCGATCACCTCGACCTTCCTCTATTTTCAGCAAGCCGCCATCGTCAGCCGCAGCTTCAGCGATCGCGCGGCACAGACCGCCTTCTTCGCCACCGTCGATCTTCTCGTCAATGTGCTGACGCTCGTGGTCCAGCTCTTTCTCACCGGGCGCCTCGTGCTGCTACTCGGCGTCGCGCTCACCCTGGGCATCCTGCCTGCGCTCACCATCGTGGGCTTCGGCGTGCTCGCCCTCGTGCCGACCATCATGGCCATCGCCGTGTTCCAGGTGCTCCGCCGGGCTACCGACTACGCGATCGCCCGGCCGGCCCGCGAGGTCCTCTACACCGTCATCTCACGTGAGGACCGGTACAAGGCGAAAAGCATCATCGACACCGTGGTCTACCGTGGCGGCGATCAGATCGGCGCCTGGTCCGTGACGCTGCTGCGCGCCGTCGGTCTGGGACCGGCGCAGGTCTCGCTGGCGGTGATCCCGGTCGCCGCCCTCTGGCTGGTCAATACGCTGTGGCTCGGCCGCCGGCAAGAGCGGCTGGCGGCCAAGCAAGCAGCGGCGCCGCCCGTCCACGAAGCGCTCTGGTGATCAACTCGCGTCAGGCCGACGCGCGGGGGCGGTGCGCCAGCGAGCCACACACCGCGTGCGTGGCCTCGCTGGCTTCGTCGCTCTGGGAGCGGGCGTGCGCTTCCTAAGGGGTCACGCGATAGCAATCACCTTCCGTTGACGTCGCCGGCCGCCCGGAACGCATTGACCGCCCTGCCCTTAACATCCTGCCCCTTTCGGGGCGGCAGGTCCGTCACCTTGCGCGGGGTTGTGCGCTTGCGCGGGGCTGTCCGGGAGTTTCCCTGGCTGCGGCTCGTCTTGTCCATGGCGCCCTCCTGAGCTGAGATGAGGAGATGCGATCGCATACGGGATGCCAGACGGAATGCGAGGAATACGGCGCATTTCGTGGGGCGGCCATGAGACCGTCCGGGCAACCCACCGGACGCCTTACCCGCGTCAGGGCACTGTGCCCGATGACCCGTTATTCCACGTAGCACGTCGGGAAGCCGACCCCGACGGTCGCGGTGCGCGGCGTGGGTCGACGACAGCCTCTCAGCGCGCGTGTAGGGCGAGCGCGATTCGCTCGGGCGTGAGGGGCGTCTCGGTCAGGCGCACGCCCGTTGCGTCGTGGATGGCGTTGGCGAGGGCGGCCGGCGCCGGGACGATCGGCGGCTCGCCGACGCCACGGGCACCGAAGGGGCCGGCCGGCGCGGGCACTTCGATGATGATCGTCTCGATGTCGGGCAGGTCGGCCGCGGTCAGCTTGCGGTAGTCGAGCAGGCTCGCATTCATCAGCCGCCCGCTGTCGTCGTACATCATCCCCTCGGTGAGCGCCATCCCGAGGCTCTGCACGGCGCCGCCCTGCATCTGGCCTTCGACGCCGAGCGGGTTGATCGCCTTGCCGGCGTCCTGCACGACGACGAAGTCGTGCAGCGTCAGCTCGCCGGTGTCGGGGTCGACTTCGATGCGGGCGAGCTGAGCGGCGAACGCGGGCGCCTGCACGGCAAAGGCCGGGTGGGCCACGCCGAGCACGGGCGGCACCTTGGACATGTAGAGGTTGCCCTTCTTGCCGATCGAGGCCAGCGTCACGCCCTTGTCAGGCACGCCGCGCACAACCACACGCCCGTCCTCGATCTCGAGGTCGTCGACGGCCGCCTCCATCTCCTTGGCGGCGATCTCCAGCGTCTGCCGGCGCGCGTCCTGGGCCGCCTGCATCACGGCGGTGCCGACCGTGTAGATGGTCTTGCTGCCCGCGCTGAGCCCGGTCATGGGCGCGGTGTCGGTATCGCCGGTGGTGATCTTGATCTTGTCGATGTCCACGCCGTATGCGGTGGCGGCAATCTGGGCGAGCGCGATGTTGGTACCCGCGATGTCGACCTGGCCCGTGAGCACCTGCAGCGAGCCGTCGGGATTCAGTCGCACGGTGGCGCCGGTCGGCTGCAGCCCGGGAATCCAGCCACCCACCGCCAGCCCGGTACCGCACAGCCCGCGACCGTCCTTGCCGCTCCTGGCCTTCCACTCGGCGCGGTTCTTCCACAGCGGGTGCTCGGCGAGCCGCTGCAGCACCTGCTTGGCGCCGTTGCTCTGCCACGGCTGGCCGTTGGCCATCGGGTCGCCTTCCTTCATCAGGTG
>JBKKCN010000405.1:0-11841 GCA_046712525.1 Candidatus Rokuibacteriota bacterium | reverse complement strand
CGACGACGACGACGAACGGGTCGCGTAGCTGCCGGATGTACGCCGGGGCCGGCGCGCACGCGCCGGCCCCGGGCACCGGGTCAGCCGACGCGCGCGCGCAGCTCCTTCCTCAAGATCTTTCCGATCGGGCTTTTCGGCAGCGCCTCCACGAGCCGGACTTCCCTGGGGCACTTGTAGCGGGCGAGGCGCTCCTCGCAGAAGGCGATGACCGATGTCGCTTCGAGCGTGGCCCCGGACTTCGCGACAACGTACGCCACCACCTCCTCGCCCATCAGCGCATCGCGCCGGCCCACGACCGCCGCTTCCGCGATGCCAGGGTGCGCGTATAGCACCTCTTCGACCTCGCGCGGGTAGATGTTGAACCCGCCGCGGATGATGAGGTCCTTCTTGCGCTCGACGATGTAGAGGAAGCCATCGGCATCGAGGCGGCCCACGTCGCCCGTGCGCAGCCAGCCGTCGCGCAGGACGGCCGCGGTCTCCTCCGGCATCCGGTAATACCCGAGCATGATGTTGGCTCCACGCACGCACACCTCGCCCACCTCGCCCACCGCCAGCACGCGGTCCGCGTCGTCTTGGATCCGCACCTCCACGCCGGGCAGTGGCTGCCCGACGGAGCCGAGCTTACGCACGCCGGAGAGGCGGTGCGCGGAGACGACGGGCGAAGCCTCGGTGAGCCCGTAGCCCTCCATGAGCTTGCCGCCGAACTTGCGCTCGAAGGGCTCGACGATCTCCGTGGGCAGCGGCGCCGCCCCGGAGCCCCACACGCGCACCGAGGAGGTGTCGAAGGTTTCGCCGCCGGGATAATTCAGCAGGTAGACATACATCGTGGGGACGCCGGCCATCGACTGCACGCGATAGCGCTGGATGTTCTCCAGCACGAGCTCCGGGTTGAACCAGCGGAGGAGGACCGATCTGGTGCCGAGGAGGTTGCCCGCATTCATCATCGTGAGGCCGTAGGAGTGCGAGAGCGGCAGCACGGCGAGCGCCCACTGGGTGCGGTCCATCTCGTAGAGGCTCGCGGCGGCGCGCGCGTTGGCGGCGAGGTTGCCGTGGGACAGCGCCACGCCCTTGGGCCGGCCCGTAGTGCCGGCCGTGTACAGAATGACGGCGAGGTCGGCGTCGCCGCGCTCGCGCGTCGCGAAGCGGTCGCTCTCGGCGGAGACGAGATCGTCGTACGCGAGCCCGCGTCCGCCGCCGCCCACCATGATCACCGTGCCCGGCCAGCCTTCCACCTTGGCGGCGAGCGCATCCGAGGTGATCACCACCTTGGCCTCGGAGTCGGCGAGAATGTGCCGCACCTCCTCGGGGCTGAGCAGGAACACGACGGGGACGACGACGGCGCCTGTCTTGAGGATGGCGGCGTACGCCTGTAATACCTCGGGGCAATTCGGCAGCATCACGACGACACGGTCGCCTTCGGCGACTCCCAGCCGAGTGAGGGCGTGCGCCAGCCGGCTCGCCGCGCGCTGCTGCTCCACGTTCGTGTACTCGCGATCCTCGAACGCGAGCGACACGTACGCCCCGAAGCGCTCCACGCTCTCTTCCCCGAGCCGGGCCAGATTCATGGCGCGGATCATACAGGAACCCGCGCCCCCGCTCGCCGGCGGCGCCGGCGCTACATGATAGGATCAGCGCGCGCGACACCCTTGCCGCGGGAGGCCATATGACGCTACTGCTCGCTCTCGTGCTGCTCCTGATGCCCGTGCTTGCCGCCCGCGCCGACGGGCCCGATCCCATGGTACCGCCGCCGGGCGCGCCTGCCGTGAGCGCGGAATCCCGCGTCAACGACGGGATCAAGCTCGGGAAGAAGAAGGACTGGGCGGGCGCGGAGCGGGCATATCGCGACGCACTCCGGCTCGATCCCGCCCTGCCGGAGGGATGGAACGGCCTCGGCTTCGCGCTGCGCAATCAGAAGAAGTACACGGAGTCGATCACGGCCTACCAGGAAGCGCTCAAGCGGCGTCCCAATTATGCGCAGGCGCTCGAATACCTGGGCGAGGCCTACGTCGAGCTCGGGCGACTGGACGAGGCGCGCGCCGTCCACGCGCGGCTGCAGCCTCTCGACGCGCAAGAGGCCCGTGAGCTCGCGAAGGCCATCGAGAAGGCGGCCCGGCGCTGACGTCCAACGCCGCCTGACATGGTGCGCTCACGCCTGGCGGTCACGATCCCGCTCCTCATCGTGGTCGTGCTCGTCATCGGTTTCGGCGTAACCACCATCCTCACCATCCAGCGGGAGTCCGCCCTCGTCGTCGAGCAGGCGAAGATGGCGGCGCGACGGCTCACCGCCACCCTCGTGGCCAGCATCGAAGGCGCCATGCTGCAGGAGCGCCCCGATGTCACGCGCACGGTCATCCAGGAGCTGAAGGCGAACTCGCCCGTGGAGGAGTTCACGGTGTACCGGCGCAACGGCGTGGAGGCGTTCACCGACCTTGCCACCATGATGGAGGTGGACAAGAACGCAGGGCTGGCGCCGGACGTGATGGCCAACATCAAGAAGATGGCGCGGCCGTCGGGAGCGACGATGACAGGGCCGCTCTTCGAGCGGGCGGTGCAGACGCTGCAGACGCAGGAAGCGCTGGAGGAGCGCAACGGCGTCACCTACTTCGTCTTGAACCATCCCGTGGCCAACCAGGAGAAATGCCAGGGCTGTCACGGCACCGACCACAAGGTGCGCGCGGTGGTGCGGGTGGCGGGCTCCATGGCGCCGGTGTTCGCGGAGGTGGCGCGCCACCGTAACCGCCAGCTCATGATGGGCCTCATCACCATCGTGGTCGCGGGCGGGGTGCTCACGGTGGCGATGCGGCGCATCGTGATCCATCCCATCCACGAGCTGTCGAAGGTGGCGCGGCGGATCGGCGAGGGCGATTTCGCGGCGAAGGCGCCCGCGGACCGGCGCGACGAGATCGGCGAGCTGGGGGCGGCCTTCAACGACATGACGGGCCGGCTCGCGCACGCCTACACTGAGCTGGAGGGCAAGAACTCCGAGCTGGAGACGGCGCTGGTGAGCCTGCAGGAATCGCGGCAGCGCCTCGAGTTGCTGGAGCAGCTGAAGGGCGAGCTGTCGAAGTTCGTGCCCGATGCCGTGAAGCGGCTGCTGGAACAGAATCCCAATGCTACGGAGCTCGAAAAGAAGACGGCGGAAGTGTCCGTGCTCTTCCTGGATATTGTGGGCTACACGAAGCTCTCCGAGCAGCTCGAGCCCCGCAAGCTCAACCAGCTCGTACAGACGTACTTCTCGTCGTTCCTCGAGATCATCCAGTCGCACCACGGCGACATCAACGAGACGGCGGGCGACGGCCTCATGGTCATCTTCCAGTCAGACCGCGCCGCCACCGACCACGCGCTCAACGCCACGCGCGCCGCCTTCGCCATCCGCCAGCGCACGCTCGCGCTGAACGAGGAGTACGGCGGCATGTTTCCCACGGTGGCATTGCACATGGGCATCAACACGGGCGACGCGCTCGTGGGCGCCACCAAGCTGGGGAGCGCCGCCGGCCAGCGCTGGACGTTCACCGCCACCGGGCCCGTCACCAATGTGGCCGCGCGCTTCGCCGGCTCCGCGGAAGGCGGCGAGATCGTCGTCGGCCCTCCCACCGCGGAGCGGATCCGCACCCAGTTCGTTCTCGAGAGCCTCGGCGAGCGCACGTTCAAGAACGTGGCGCAGGCGATCCGCGTCTATCGCGTGATTCCTCCCGGGGTGTACGAGAAGATCGTGTAGATCTGAATGGAAGGAGCGTCACCATGCCGCGCCATGTGAAGGTCGCCGCCGCCCAGATGGGTCCGAACAACGACGGGACGCCGCGCGAGGTCATCGTGGAGCGCATGCTCGCGCTCCTCGAGCAGTCCATCCGCGAGGGCGTGGAGCTGATCGCCTATCCCGAGATGGCGCTCACCACCTATTTCCCCAAGCGTGTCCGGCCGGACTTCGACCACTTCTTCGAGACGGAGGTGCCGCCCAAGTCGCTCGAGCCGCTGCTGCGACGGGCGGCGCAGGCGCGCGTGGCCGTGCACGCCGGCTTCTGCGAGAAGGCGGACGGCAAGTACTTCAACACCGCGCTCCTCACGGACCGCGACGGCCGCCTGTGCGGCACCTTTCGCAAGATTCATCTGCCGGGGACGAAGATCCCCGACGGCTTCGCGCAGGTGCACGAGCCCTACTACTTCGCGCACGGCGACACGGGCTACAAGGTCTTCGACTGTGCGGGCGCCAAGGTGGGCATCGCGATCTGCCAGGACCGGCGCTACCCGGAGAGCTACCGCGCTCTCGCGCTGCAGGGCGCCGAGATCATCGTGATCGGCTACAACACGCCGCTGTCGGCGCTCGCCCTCGACCTCAACGACCTCTGCATGCGCTCCGGCGCGTACGCCAACGCGTGCTTCGTGGTGGGCATCGCGAAGGCGGGCGTTGAGGACGGGATAGAGCTGATCGGCGGCAGCAGCGTGATCAATCCCCAGGGCCAGATCATCGCCAAGGCCTCCACCACCGGCGACGAGCTCATCACGGCGCTCATCGACCTCGACCAGATGACGCCCGTGCGCAAGCGCTGGAACTTCCTGGGCCGCCGTCAGCCCCAGCACTACGGGTCCCTGCTGGATCCGGTGAGGGAGAAGGAAAGCCACCGCTGATCCGGGTCGGCGTCTCGTCGTGGGCCGACCCCGCGCTCATCGAGGACGGCTCCTTCTATCCGAAGAAGTCGATGACGGCGGAGGCGCGGTTGCGCTACTACGCCTCCGTCTTCGACGTGGTGGAGGTCAACTCCTCCTATTACGCCATCCCCGACGTCCGCAACGCCGCGCACTGGGCGGCGCGCACGCCGCCGGGCTTCATCTTCCACGTGAAGGCCTACTCGCTGCTGACCGGCCATAACCCGCGCCCGCAGACGCTGCCGGCGGACGTCCAGCGGCTGCTGCCCGCGCGCCCGCGGCTGACTCATCGCGGGGAGGTGAGCGCCGCCGAGTTCCCGGCGGAGGCGCTCGACGAAGCCTTCCGGCTCTTCCGCGCCGCCGTGCAGCCCCTCGCCGAGGCCGGCAAGCTCGGCTATGTGCTCTTCCAGCTCGCGCCGTGGGTCCACTTCGACCGCGCGTGGCTCGAATATCTCGAGTCGCTGCCGCCGCGGCTGCCGGGATGGACGCTCGCCGTCGAATTCCGCCACCGCTCCTGGCTGCCCGAGCACACGGAGGAGACGCTGCACGTGTTGCGCGGCGCCGGCCTCGCCCACGTCATCGTTGACGGCCCCGCCGCCGGCGGCGCCGTGCCCCGCGTGCCGAGGGTCACGTCACGGGCGGCGGTGCTGCGGCTGCACGGGCGCAATGCGGAGGGCTGGCTGCGGCAGGTGCGCGGAGAGGAGCCGGCGGTGCGGGAGAAATACGACTACCTCTACACGGAGCCCGAGCTGCGCGCGCTGGTGCCGGAGATCGAGCAGCTGGCGCAGGAGAGCGAAGAGGTCTACATCCTGTTCAACAACAACAACCGTAATTACCCCGTTCGCAACGCCCTCATGATGCGCCGGCTGCTGGGGCAGCCCACCCCCGCGCACGGCACGGAGGACGACGCGCGCGATCTTTTTGCGTGAGATAGTGACGGGGATGGCCGCCTCCGCCCCGCCCATCCCTCGCATCGAGCTTGCGTACGTGCCCACGCCCCTCCTCAGGCTCGAGCGCCTCTCCGCCGAGCTCGGCGTCGAGCTGTGGATCAAGCGCGACGACCTCACCGGGCTTCTGGAGACGGGCAACAAGATCCGCAAGCTGGAATTCCTGATCGGCGAGGCGCTCGCGCAGGGGGCGGACACGCTCGTCACGTGCGGGACGCTCCAGTCCAACTGCTGCCGCACGGTGGCGGCCGTGTGCGCGCGGCTCGGCATGAACGCGGTGCTGGCGCTCAAGGGCACGCCTCCCGCGGAGTACGACGGCAACCTCCTCCTCGGGCGGCTGCTGGGGGCCGAGGTGCGCTACTGCACCGACGAGGAGTGGGAGAACATCGACGAGGTGATGCAGGATCTCGCCGCGCGCGTGCGCGCGGCCGGGCACTCTCCGTACATCATCCCCGAGAGCGGCGCCACCGTGGTGGGCGCGCTCGGCTACCTCACGTGCGGCCAGGAGATCGCCGAACAGGTCCGTCACGGGGCGCCCGCCTTCGACACCATCGTGATCACGGCGTTCACGGGCGGCAGCCAAGCGGGGCTCGTGATGGCCACACAGCTTGCCGGCCTGCGCGCGGAGATCGTCGGCGTGCCCGTGGCGTGGCCTGGCTCTCGTGTGCGCGGTTACGTCGTCGACGTCATCGAGCAGGCGCGCCGCCGCTTCGGGCTTCCCGTGGCGGCGCCCACGGAGGTCCGGCTCATCGACGGCTACCAGGGCGCCGGGCGCGCCGAGATCCGCGGCGAGGAGATGGAGATGGTGCTGAAGCTGGCGCGCATGGAGGGCGTCATCCTCGACCCTGTCTACACGGCCAAGGCCTTCTCTGCGCTCGTGGATCGCCTGCGCCGTGACCCGCGGGAGCTCGGACCGCGCGTGTGCTTCATCCACACCGGCGGCGTCTTCAGCGTCTTTCCGTTCCGCTCGGCCCTCAGTCGGCTCGCCGACGCACCTCTGGTAGAATCCTAAGCCCATGCCAGAACTGCAGCTCAAGGGTGGTGAAGTCGACGGGCTCGCCCTCCATTACGTCGTTCAGGGACGCGGTCCGGCGGTCATCCTTCTCCACGGCCTCGGTGGCTTCGCCGAGTCCTGGCGTCACAACATCGACGCCCTCGCCACCCGCGCCACCGTGTACGCTATCGACCTTCCCGGCTTCGGGCGCTCCGCCAAGCCGCGCACGCTCTACCGGCTCTCCTACTTCGCGCGCGCCGTGCACGGGTTCATGCAGGCGATGGGTATCGCGCAGGCCTCGCTCGTCGGACACTCGCTGGGAGGCGCGGTGGCCGTCACCTACGCGCTCACGCATCCCACGCGGGTGGAGCGCCTCGCCCTGCTCGCCGGCCTCGTGCCCGGCTTCAGCTTTCGCATGAGCTGGGCGTACCGGCTCGCCGCCTGCCGCGGCGCGGGCGAGGCGCTGGCAATGTGTGGGTGCGCGCCGGTGTACAAGGCTGCCATCGCGCAGTGCTTTCACGCGCCCGCGCGCGCGGAAGTCGATTTCCTCGTCGACTACGACTATGCGCATCGCACGAATTCCGAGGCGCGCGCGGCGTGGCTGGCCACCGCGCGGCACATCCGCACCGACTTCATCGACCACCGCGCGGACTACCGCCGCGCCCTCGCCACCCTCGACCTCCCCGTGCTGCTCGTGCACGGGCGCCAGGATCGGGCCGTGCTGCCCGCGCACGGCGCGGAAGCGGCCGAGGGCCTGCCGCGCGCCGCCCTGCGCTGGGTGGACGCCTGTGGCCATTTCCCTCAGATCGAGCACGCCGCCGTCGTGAACGCCTGGCTCACCGACTTCCTCGTCGGCCGCCACGCGCAGCGCTGACGACGGCAGACGCCCATGAGTGAGATCACGCCGCAGGAGCTGAAGGCCCGGCTGGATTCCAACGACCGTCCGCTCCTGCTGGACGTGCGTGACGACTGGGAGACGAAGCTCTGTCGCCTCGAGAACTCCGTGCACATTCCCACGAGCGAGATCACCGTGCGCACGGAGGAGCTCAACCCGGAGGACGAGATCGTCGTCTACTGCCACGCGGGCGTTCGCAGCGCCGCCGTCGCGCAGTACCTGACGCAGATCGGCTTCAAGAACGTCAAGAACCTGCTGGGCGGACTGGACTACTGGGCCCGGAGTATCGATCCCTCCATGCCCCGGTACTGATGGGCGACGCCGGGCTCCGCGTGGAGCGCGCCCGCGACGTGGCGTGGGTCACGCTGGATCGACCGCCCCTCAACCTCCTCGACCCCGCCCTCATCGCGGCCCTCACGGACGCCTTCGCCGCCCTTGCGCGCGATGCCTCCCTGCGTGCGGCGGTGGTCACGGGTGCGGGGCGCGCCTTCACGGCGGGCATGAACGTCAATGTGTTGCGCGAGCTGGATGCTTCCTCCGGACGCCGGCTCATCACGTCCCTGCACGACGCCATCGACGCCGTGCACCGCGCGCCCTTTCCCGTCATCGCCGCCGTGAACGGCGCCTGCCTGGGGGCCGGCTTCGAGCTGGCGCTCGCCTGTGACCTGCGCGTGGCCGCCGACACCGCCATCTTCGGCCTGCCCGAGGTCCGTGTCGGCGTGCCCTCTGTGATCCACGCCGCGCTGCTGCCTGCCATGATCGGTCCCGGGCGCGCGGCCGAGATGCTCCTGCTCGGCGGCTCCGTCACCGCAGCGCACGCACTGCAATGGGCGCTCGTCAACCGCACGGTGGCGCCCGCGGAGCTGCCGGGCGCCGTGGAGGCGTGGCTGACGACGCTGCGCGCGTGAGCGCCCACGGCGGTGCGGCTGCAGAAGGAGCTGATCGTCCGCTGGCGCGAGACGGATCTGCCCGCCGCCGTCCGTGCCGGCATCGATGCCTTCGCCCGCGCCTACGAAACGGGCGAGCCGCGCGAAGGCGCGGAGGCCTTTCTCGCCAAGCGGGCGCCGCGCTTCGGGGAGGCGCGGTGAGCATCAAGGCCATCACGATCGATTTCTGGGGCACCCTGCTCTTCGACAACCCCTCCAGCGACAACCGCTACAAGGGACGTCGCATGAAGGACTTCGCGAACGTGCTGGCGGGCGCCGGCCTCACGGTGCCGGTGGCCACGCTCGAGCGCGCCTACGACGCCTCGGGCTCGTACCTGGGCCGCCTGTGGCAGGCCAATCGCGACGTGCCCGTGGCCGACCACGTGACCGCGATCCTTCGCCTCGCCGATACGGAGCTGCCGGGACGCGTGCCTGCCGACGTGATGCAGGCGCTCATCGCTGCCTACGCGCGGCCCATTCTGCTCGTGCCGCCCGCGGTCGACGTGGGGGCAGGTCCGGCGCTGCGGGCCCTGCGCGCCCAGGGCTACGTGCTGGCGGTGGTGTCGAACACGATGCGCACGCCGGGCACGACCTTGCGCAAGCTCCTGGAGCACTTCGGCCTCATGGAGCTCTTCTCGCACGCGACGTTCTCGGACGAGGTGCTCATCCGCAAGCCTGATCCGGAGATCTTCGCGCTCACGCTGCGCGCGCTCGGCTGCGATCCCAGCGAGTCCGTGCACGTGGGCGACGACGAGGTCCTCGACGTGGAAGGCGCGCGCGCGGCCGGGATGCGCGCCATCCAGGTCACGAGCGCCTCGTTGAAGGCCCTCGGCGCCCGCCGACCGGACGCCGCCATCGTCAGCCTCGCCACTCTGCCCGCCGCCATCGCGGAGCTCGAAGGATGAGTTAAGATAGCGACCACATGGATATCGCCGAGCTGCGGGCCAAGATCCGTGACATCAAGGACTTCCCCACGGAAGGCATCCTCTTCAAGGACATCACGACGCTTCTCAAGGACGGGCCGGCCTTCCGCGCCGTGGTCGATCTGCTCTCCGAGAAGTACCGCCAGGAGCACATCGACGTGGTGGTGGGCATCGAGTCGCGCGGCTTCATCTTCGGTGGCCCCGTCGCCCATCAGCTCGGCGCCGGGTTCGTGCCCGTCCGCAAGCTCGGCAAGCTCCCCGGCAAGACGATCGAGGTCGAGTACGAGCTGGAGTACGGGCGCGACGCGCTCGCCGTGCACGAGGACGCCATCAAGCCGGGCCAGCGCGTGCTCGCCGTCGACGATCTCCTCGCCACCGGCGGCACCATGGCCGCCACCCTCCGTCTCGTGGAGCAGCTCGGAGGCAAGGTGGTGGGCGTGGCCTTCATGATCGAGCTCGCCTTCCTGCACGGCCGCGAGAAGCTCAAGACCTATCCGCTCCACTCGCTGATCGTCTACTCATGAGCGACATTGAGGATGGGGGCCCCGACATGGCCCCCATACCCCCCAACGCTCGGCAGCGCCCCGGCAAAGCCGAGGCGCTCCTCGGGAGACGGTAGTCCAGTGAGCCCCACGAGGGCGCTCGCCAGCCGTGACGTCGTCATCGTGCGCGGGGCGCGCACGCCCTTCGGCACCTTCGGCGGCTCGCTGAAGGACGTGTCCGCCGTCGAGCTCGGCGTGGTGGCCGCGCGGGGCGCGCTCGAGCGCTCGACGGTGCCGCCGGAAGCCGTCGACCACGTCATCTTCGGCAACGTCATCCAGCAGTCGGGTGGCGACGCGTACCTGGCGCGGCACATCGCGCTGAAGGCCGGCTGCCCCGTCGACACGCCGGCGCTCACCGTGGGCCGCGCGTGCGGCTCGGGCCTGCAGGCGATCATCTCCGCCGCCCAGCACATCATCGCCGACGACGGCGACATCATCCTCGCGGGCGGCAGCGAGAGCATGTCCGGGCAGCCGCACATCATCCGTGGCGCGCGGTGGGGACTGAAGTTCCGCGCGGGCGAGCTCGAGGACAACCTGTGGCTGGCGCTCACCGACAGCCACTGCGACATGCCGATGGCGGCCACCGCCGAGAAGATCGCGCGCCGCTTCGACATCCACCGTAAGGAGCAGGACCACTTCGCCTATCGCAGCCACATCATGGCGGCGGCCGCGCAGCGGGCGGGTCTCTTCGCGGAGGAGATCGTGCCCGTCACCGTGACCACACGCGGCAAGCACGTGGTGGTCACGCTCGACGAGCACATCAAGGGCGACACGAGCGTGGAGCGCCTGCACTTGCTGCCGCCCGCCTTCTCCGAGGACGGTACCGTGACCGCCGGCAACGCGAGCGGCATCAACGACGGCGCCGCCGCCGTGGTCGTCTGCACCGCGGAGCGGGCGCAGAAGCTCGGCGTGGCGCCGCTGGGGCGGGTCGTATCGTGGGCGACGACGGGTGTCGATCCCACCCTGATGGGCCTCGGCCCCGTGTCTGCCTCGCGCCGCGCGCTGGAGCGCGCGGGGCTCACCATCGACGAGATCGATCTCATCGAGATCAACGAAGCGTTCGCGGCACAGTACCTGGCGGTCGAGCGAGAGCTCGGCCTCTTCCGCGACAAGACGAACGTCAACGGCGGCGCCATCGCACTCGGCCATCCGGTCGGTGCGTCGGGCGGGCGCCTGATGATCACGCTCCTGCACGAGCTCCGCCGCCGTCGCGCGCGCTATGGCTTGGCCGCGCTCTGTATCGGCGGCGGGCAGGGGATTGCGATGATCGTGGAGGCTTTGCATGCGTAACGTACGACGCACCACCCTGTTCCTCACCGCCGCCCTTGCGCTGGCGGTGCCCGCCGCCGCCGACGAGATGAAGGTGCCCATCAGCGCCTCCATGCTCCTGAACATGACGGCGCCGCGCGCGGACAGCCGTGACGACGCCTTCAACAAGTCGCTGCGCGAGGAGGGCCCCGCCCCCCGCTCGCGCGACGGCGAGGTGCAGGCCGACGGCAGCGTGCGCTACGGCAACGTGACCGTGAGCGTCCGCAACCCGTGCCCGCCCGGCTCCGGCCACATCGAGCCGCCGTCGCTGCCCGGCCGCCGCGCGCGCAAGTAACGCGGACGGAGCTCATGGCGATCAAGAACGTCGGTGTCATCGGCTGTGGCCTCATGGGCTCCGGCATCGTGCAGGTGGCGGCGCAGGCGGGCTTCCAGGTCCTGTTCGTGGAAGCCAACACGGAGCTCGTCAACCGGGGGCTCGACCGGCTGCGCAAGACGATGGAGGGCCTCGTCGCCAAGGGCAAGCTCGACGCCTCCGCCAAGGACGACACGCTCGGCCGCATCGCGGGCACGCCCCGCCTGGAAGACCTCAAGGCGGTCGATCTCGTGGTGGAGGCGATGACCGAGAACCAGGCGCTCAAGAACGAGACCTTCGCCAAGCTCGACCGCATCTGCGCGCCCCACGCCCTGCTCGCGACCAACAC
>JBKKCN010000404.1:0-3865 GCA_046712525.1 Candidatus Rokuibacteriota bacterium | reverse complement strand
GGCCAGCATGTACCAGTTGAGCATCTCTTGCTGACCGGAGGCCTCGATGGCTGCCAGCGGTGTGCGCCGCCACGTCTCGTAGTCGCCGCGACGCAGCGCCTCGTACAGTCGCCGGTCCGCCGGGATGTCGGGATGGAGCTGATGGTTCTTGTCAGTCAGGAAGGCGTGCGACCAGCTCGAGGAGGCGATCAGCGCCGTGCGCCAGGGGCTGTCGCGCATCGCGCGCGCGGTGGCGGCGCCGACGTCCATGCACCGCTTCGGCGACGGCGAGGGCGGATCGAGGTCCTCCTCGCCGAGCGGACTCGCGAGGCTGCCGCGCCCGCCGCGCTGCGCGATGACCCGGCGGCCGTAGCAGTTCACCTGGAAGGCGACGATCGGATAGGAAAAGCCGACGCGATCGTAGTCGAGGTACATGATCGTGTTCAGAAACGCGTGCGCGAGCCCGGGGTGGTGCAGCGGCGTGTACGCGTAGGCCACGTCGATATCCTGCTCGAGCAGGCGCCGGGCGAGGAACTTGCCGGCCTCACGATGTCCCGGAATCGCGAACGTGGTCTCCGCCCCCTCGCCCCACACGTTTTTACCTGCGTCGCGCTGCCGATGCCTGGCCTCGACGCGATCGTACGCGAGCACGCAGAAGGGCGGGATGACATCCTCGGTGAAGTTCTCGTGCTGATCGTCGCCCCAGATGACGATGACGTCGGGCCGGAAGTCGTCGAGGAGCTTGCGCGCGTGGCGGAAGTGGCGGAGCAGGATCTCGCGGTGCGCGGCGGCGGACGCGGCGCCGCCGTCGTCGCCATACTCGCGCCGCATCGCCTCCGGCCAGTGCGCGGGGTCGCGGTAGCGATCGGGCAGGCCGGGATCACCGAGCACCATGCGCAGGATGTTGGCCATGTCCCGGTCGTGGCCGGTGAGCGGCGGGTAGTGAGTCATGCCCAGGCCGAGGATCTCGCCCACGTGGTCTCCTCCGAAAGCGCTGGGGCGCGCTTGCTCGACCATAGACGCGGGTCTCACACCTTGTCAACGTGGCTATACTGTCGCTTCTCGCCTGCTCCCCCGCACCGCCGTCGAGCGGGGATCAATTCTAGGAGGGTTGGCGAGCTCGGGGCTGGGGGGACGCCCGGAGCCCTCTAGCGACGGACAGGCTACAGGCGCACGCGCTAACGTGGCCTGGGCTCCGGGCGATGGCCGGTACGCCTACGACTTGGCCGCGGGTTGCGTGTCTGGGCGGCGCCCTACGTCATCCGTTTCCGTGCCTTCTCCCTCCTACCCTGGATGCCGACCGCTTTCTTGAGCTTTTTCGTCAGCGACTTGATCGAACGTTTCCCACGAGCGATCTTTGCGTCGAGCTTGGCCTGCCTCCTACGAAGCTTCACATCCGCGCCGCCTGTCCGAGCGTTCCTCCGAGCTTTCATGGGCCCTCCTTGGCTCAATTCTCGCGGCAAGTCGAGCCACGGCCACCATAAATTCGGACGCCCTCGGACGCCGCTTCGAGTCCCCTTCGAGATTGAGGCATAGTAGCGGCCATCGAAACGAAAGGGGAACCGGCCGCCATGAGCTTCGAGTGCCTGCTCTACGAGACCAAGGACCACATCGCCACGCTGACGCTGAACCGGCCCGAGCGCCTCAACGCGCTCGGGGGCACGCTGCGCGAGGATCTCACCGCCGGCCTCACCCGGGCCATCGACGATCCGGAGGTGCGCGTCATCGTCATCACCGGCGCCGGCAAGGGCTTTTGCGCCGGCGGCGACGTGAAGGCGATGCAGGACGCGAATGAGGCGGGTCGCGGGCGGCCCCTCATGGAGCGCGTGGCGCCGTCGCGCGATCGCACCGTGCTGCTCATGCGGGACTCGCCGAAGCCGCTCATCGCCGCCGTGAACGGCGCCGCCGCCGGCGCGGGGATGAACCTCGCGCTCGCCTGCGACATCCGCATCGCGTCCACCGCCGCGAGGTTCTCGCAGGCGTTCGTCCGGCGCGGCCTCCACCCCGACTGGGGCGGCACGTACTTCCTGCCGCGAGTGGTCGGCATGGGGAAGGCCTGCGAGATGATCTTCACGGGACAGATCATCGACGCCGACGAGGCCCGGCACCTCGGCATCGTGAGCGCGGTGCACGCGCCGGAGCGGCTGCTCCCCGCCACGTACGAGCTGGCCGCGAAGATCGCCCAGGGGCCGCCCATCGCGATCCGTCTCGCGCGCCGCGCGCTCTACCGCAACCAGGAGGAGAATCTCCGGTCGTCGCTCGAGTTCGAGACGTTCGCCCAGAACATCTGCTCCGAGACCGAGGACGCCCGCGAAGGCATTCGCGCCTTCGTGGAGAAGCGGGAGCCCACGTTATCAGGCCGCTGAGCGCTCACTCTGGCACTAAGATTGGCCATGGCCGGCCTCCTCCTCGCCGTGGTTCTCGTGATGACGGCCGCGGCCGACGGACGTGCCGAGCCGCCCAGCCACCGCTCGCTCGCTGGACGCCTGCTCGTCGCGACGGAGGCGCTCCGCGACCCACGGTTCGTCCGGACGGTCATCTACGTCGTGCGGCACGACACCAAGGGCGCCTTCGGGCTCGTCGTCAACTGGCCCGTCACCGAGGTCCCGTTCGAGCAAGCGCTGCGGCCGTTCGGTCTCGAGGTGCCGCCCGGCAGCGGCAACGTCCGAGTCCACTACGGTGGGCCGGTCGACAAGCAGCGCGCGTTCGTGCTCCACACCGCCGATTGGACCGGCGAGGGCACCACCGTCGTGGACGGTCGCTTCGCGCTCACCGAGGACCCTCGGGTGCTCCAGGCACTTGCGCGGGGCGCGGGCCCCCGGAAGGCCCTGTTCTTCCTGGGCCACGCCGGTTGGGCGCCGGGGCAGCTCGAGCGCGAGCGGGCGGCCGGCGCGTGGGGCGTCGCCACCGCCGACGAACGGATCGTGTTTGACGAGGATCCGAATCAGAAGTGGATCGAGGCCACGACCCGCCGGCTCCTCGACATGTAGAGGTCCCGCCCGTTTCCTCGAGGCCTCGGGTATGATCTCCCCACCCTGCCGCCAGAGAGGTGCGCCATGAGCCCGTCCGGTCAGAGTGAGGCCCGCAACCTCCGCGCCCGTTTGAGCCACCCGATCATCGATGCCGACGGCCACTGGCTGGAGTACGGGCCCGTGATGCGCGAGGAGTTCCGGCGCATCGGGGGTGAGGCCGCCGTGGAGGCGCTGGCGCTCGCCAGCGCGCGGGTGCCCAACGCGCTGAAGATGTCCGTCGCCGAGCGCGCCCGCCGCCGGGTGGGCATGGAGGCGTTCTGGTCGTCACCCAGCGAGAACGTCCTCGACCGCGCCACCGCGATGCTTCCCCGCCTCCTGTACGAGCGGCTCGACGACCTCGGCATCGACTTCTCCGTCGTCTACCCGACGGCGGGGCTCAGCTACCACCGCATGCAGGACACGCGGCTGCGCCGGGCCATCTGCCGCGCCTACAACGTCTTCGCCGCCGATCAGTTCCGCGGGCTCGAGGATCGCGTCATCCCGGCCGCGATCATCCCGATGTACACGCCCGAGGAAGCGATCGAGGAGCTGGAGTTCGCGGTGAAGCAGCTCAACTACAAGGTGGTGATGGTGGGCGGCCTCATGCGGCGCCGCGTGCAGGCGCTGGAAGAGGAGCAGCCCGACGCCTCCAAGCTGGTGGAGTGGTACGACGCGGTGGGCCTCGACAGCGAGCACGACTACGATCCCGTCTGGCAGAAGTGCCGCGAGCTCAAGGTGGCGCCGAGCTTCCACAACGGAGCGCGCTCCATCCTGCTCCGCAACTCGCCGTCGAACTTCTGCTACAACCACATCGGCCACTTCGCCTCCGCCGGCCACGCGGTGGCGAAGGCGCTCTTCTTCGGCGGCGTCACCCG
>JBKKCN010000403.1:0-4968 GCA_046712525.1 Candidatus Rokuibacteriota bacterium | reverse complement strand
GCGGCGCCAGTTCGGCGTGCCCATCGGCACCTTCCAGGCGCTGCAGCACCGCATGGTGGACATCCTCATCAGCCTCGAGCAGGCGCGCTCCATCGCCACCCTCGCCTGCGTGAAGGTCGACACCGCGGAGGCCGCCGAGCGGACGCGCGTGGTGTCGGCGGCCAAGATCAAGATCGCCGACGCCGCCCGCCACGTGAGCCAGGAGGCGGTGCAGCTGCACGGCGGCATGGGCATGACGGAGGAGCTGAAGATCAGCCACACCTTCCGGCGGCTGACGATGATCGCGCAGGTGTTCGGCGACGCCGATCATCACCTGGAGCGCTTCGCCTCCTGCGACTGACGCCAGCGACACTCCACCGCCAGCGTCTTCCACGGCTTGTCCGGTTTGACCGCGACCACCGAAGGGATTTGGTTGATGTGGCCGACGGCCACGAGGCTGTGGTCTACGGGGACGTCGTCGATCAGCGCCGGCATCACGGCGCCTCTCACGACCGTGACGTACAAGAGCGTGGGCGAGCACGTGCTGTTTGTCTTCGACACGTCGATCCCGAACAACGGCGGTTGCTTCCGCGCGGTCGACGTCGTGCCGCCGGGGCGCATGGTCGTCAATCCGAGGTTCCTGAATTGATCCACACCTGGAGCTGAGGACCGCTCGACGGGATGCTGGGAGGTGGCTGGGTCCGCGAGGCCCTGCCCGAGCGCGGATGCGGCTCCGCGGTGGCGCCCGTAGCAACGACGACGTCCAGCGCGCCGTCGCGGTTCACGTCGCCGACCGTGATGCCCCAGACGAACGGGTAGCCATCGGAAGGTAATCCGGTGCTGACTTCCCGCCATTCGGCCTTACCGTTGCCGAGAAAGACGAACACGCCGGCACTCTCGCTGCGGGTACGGCGGCCGCCAACCACGAGATCGAGGTGACCATCGCCGTCGAGGTCGCCGAGCGCCACGGCGGTGGCTCCCCCGGCGAGCGATGACAGCGCCGGGGAGGAGGCGCGGCGCCACCCGCCCTCGGCGGTCTGGACGTAGACTTCGACACCGTCGAGCATGTTCGTCGTGACGAGGTCCACGCGCCCGTCCCCGTCTACGTCCCCGAGGGCTAGCGCGCGGTAGACCCCTCCGGCCGTCGGCGATGGCAGCCCGCCCGAGAAGGGCTCCCACCGCGCAGCGCCGTTTCCCCGCCAGACGCGCGGCCCCAAATGGTGGGTCGCGACGAGATCCAGATGCTTGTCGCCATCGACGTCGGCGAGGAGCACCCTGTTGGCCCACCCCGCACGTTCGTCATCACCGCGTTCGGCGTCCACGCCGCTTGGCAGGCCATCGGGGGCGGTGATTTCCTTCCAGACCTTCCCGGAGCCGTCGCCGAGATACACCGAGAATCCACCCATGTTCGAGGCCGCGACGACGAGGTCGAGAAATCCGTCTTCGTTGACATCGCCGATCGCCACGTCTTCGGCGCCGAGGAACGGGGTGTCTTCGTCTTCGGCCACCGGACTCCCTGCGATCGCTGCGTGCAACTCCCTGACCACCGCCGTCCAGCGTCCCTGGCCGTCGCCCAGATAGACGAAGACGCCTCCGCAGTGGTCAGCGACCACCAAGTCGGGGTGCCCGTCGCGATTCACGTCGGCCGCTGCGACGCCGCCGCCGCAGGAACCGGTCAGCTCGAGCCCGTGGGACGCCTCAACCCACCGGGCGTTGACGTTGCCGAGCCACACCCGAGCTCCCTGGCCCAGGCGCGGAAGGGCGGCGAGATCCGGGAAGCCGTCGGCATTGAGATCGACCAAGGCCGGCGTGCTCTTCCAGATTCCGTGAACCGGGAGCCCGCTGGAAGCCGGATAGAACCTCACGCGTGACGGCAGATGCGGGACAGCTTCACGGCGGTCCGGGGCGGAGGTTGTTGATGCGCTGCACGCACCGAGCAGAACGGCGAGCGCCGACGCGAGCGATACCCTCTGGAAGAACCGTCGCGCCCGCGTCGTCATGGCGCCCTATTCTAATAGTTAATTCGTTGGCCGCTGGCGTACGGTATCCCTCTTGCGGCCCCTGCCCGAATAGAGTAGTGATGCTATAGGTGTTAACGGTTACGTCCGGAGCTTTAACGGGCGAGACCGTCGGGCTAGCCAGTGACGGTGCGTAGACGGGGAAGGCACGGCTTGGCCGTGATCAATAAGAATCGGACTGTCGGCAACACCCCTGCGGTCGCCCTTGCCTTCGGCTCGAAACCAAGCGCACGTTTCGCGAGATTGGCCGCCGACCTGGGCTTCCGCGCGCTCACGGCCAACGGTTTGGAGGTCGCGATCGCCGTCGCGATCGCCCGGGACATCGTCCGCTAGTTCATGGAGAAAGAAGGCGGCGATTTCGCGGCGGTGCGCGCTACGCCCGAACGGCTTGCGGCCCAGGCGCCCGAGCGGCCAAACGGCGCGGCCTTGCCGACGGCCGTCGGCCGGGAACCGCTGGCCTTCTTCGGCCAGTACCAGCACCTCTTCCGCTACAGCGAGGCGATGCGGCAGCTGGAGCGGGTTGTGGTGCAGGTTGCCGACACGACCGTGACGGTGCTGATCCAAGGCGAGACCGGGGTAGGCAAGGAGTTGGTCGCCAAGGCCTGTCATTACCTCTCGAGCCGGTCACGCCAGCCCTTCCACAAAATAAACTGCGCCGCGCTGCCCGCCGAGCTACTCGAATCGGAGCTGTTCGGTCACGAGAAGGGCGCCTTCACGAGCGCCGCCGACCGCAAACCCGGTCGCTTTGAGCTCGCCAACGGGGGCACCCTGCTCCTCGACGAGATCGGGGAGATGCCGCTCAGGCTTCAGCCGAAGCTCCTTCACGTGCTGCAGGACAACGAGTTCTTCCGGGTTGGGGGCCGGGAACTGATCAGCGTGGACGTGCGGATCATTGCCGCGACGAACAGGAATCTCACCGACATGGTGGCGAGAAAGCTTTTCCGAGAGGATCTCTTTTACCGCCTGAATGTCGTGAAACTGGTCGTGGCCCCGCTGAGGGAGCGCCGCGAGGAGATCTTGTTCCTCGTCGAGTACTTCTCCAAGCGGTTCAGCGCGCAGTTCAACCGTCCCAAGCCTTCCCTGTCCGACGAAACGGTCTCCCTCCTGCTCGCCCATCCGTGGCCCGGGAACCTCCGTGAGCTCGAGAATCTCGTCAAGCAATGGGTCGTGCTGCAGGACGAAGCGCATCTGCGGAACGAGCTGGAGCAGCGGCTGCGGGCGCTCGATGTCGCCCGGCCAGGCGCTGGCAAACTCGGCGAACAGCGAATTCGTCTGGACCTCAAGGGAATCGGCCGACGGGCCGCGCGAGAAGCGGAATCGGCGGTCCTCAAGGAGACGCTTGAGCGGGTTCGCTGGAACCGCGCCGAAGCGGCTCGGGTCCTGAACGTCAGCTACAAGACGCTGCTGCACAAGCTGCGCGAAGCCAAGATCACCGGCCGGCGCCGATCGGATCGACTCACCGGATAGTCGCCCGTCCTCCTGGAGAACACCTCGCGCCTGGGAGAGCGGTCGGCACGGCGGCCGCCCTGTCTGCTTCGCCGCGGCGGTCTAGACCTCCTGCACATTAGGGATCTCACCGAGCAAGCCGCGTGAGCCGACGAAGCGCTGAGCGCGCTGTGCGCTCAGCGATCGCCGCGGGCCAATCCAACGCGGTCCTCAGTCGACCTATAGGTAGTCCGACCACCACACTCGGGGAGCTGACTCCACACCTTCACCCGGTGAACTCCTGTGGATATCTAGTCAGCCGCCAGTAGCCGGGCGTGTTTCACGCCTGTTCTTGTGTGGCGCCACAGTTGCACCGGGCGCTCCCGTAATACTTCGAGAAGTTCGCCGTGGACTGGCGCCCGAGCGCGCGGGCCTCCGTCTCGGCAGCCGGCAATACCTCACGCGCATGCGGTGCCCCCGACCTCGTTTAAGGAGAACTTCATGATGCAGTCCGCCATGAAATGGACGGTCAGAACCCTGGTCATCGCAGTGGGCCCGCTGGGCCTGCTGGCGTCGTCAGCCTTCGCGGCCCCGAACGTCGCGAACACGGCGCAGAAGGGCAGCCTGCTCATCTTCCCGCTCATCGATGTGCGCGCCGGAAACACCACCGTCATCCGGATGGCGAACGACGCCAATGTGTCCGTGGATGTCAAGTGCTACTACGTGAACGAGACGAAGTTTCGCAGAGACTTCATGTTCACGCTCACCAAGAAGCAGTCGGTGAGCTTCGACGCGAGGACCGGTTCCGCCGACCCTCTCGGTAGCTTGCCGCCGTTCCCGACGGACGTTGGCGCCTTCCCATTCATTACCCTCTCCCCCGGGGCCCGAGCCGCCAACCCCTTCTTGGGGGAGCTCGTCTGCTTCGCGGTGAACGCTGCGGGATCGGCGCAGATCTCGCATAACCACCTGTCCGGAACGGCGACGGTCGGGTTCGTCGAGGGTCCCGTCGACGGTCCCGACTCGATCCTGGCTAATTCGTATGAGTACAACTCCTGGAACTTCACCGCCCGCGGCGTTGCGCTCGGCCTGGCGGTTGGTGCCGCGGGTCGGCTCGACCTGACCGGGCTAAACGGCGGCTACGACGCCTGCCCTGCGTACAACATCGTCCACCTCAGCCCCACGGTTAGGGTGGACGGCCAATTCGCCGACCACCGGATCGGCGTGAGCACCTGTGCTCAGGACCTCCGACAGGACTACAGGCCGCACTACACCAAGCTCCTGTGGCACATCTGGAACGCCCACGAGATCAAGTTCACGGGCGCCTGGGAGTGCGCCAACAGCACCCACAGCTTCCTCCTCTCCGAGCTCGATGTGCTGCCGCAGAATGCCTCCCGTGAGATCCTCGGTACCGCTACGGCGTATGCCCAAGTCCTGGGGGTCGCGAGCGCGCTCGCGCAGTGCCGCACGCCGTTCCCGCCTGAAGCTACCGGCTTGGTCGCGGTCTCGGCGAGGGTCCAGCGCATTGGGGAGGGTCCTGAGATCCCGC
>JBKKCN010000402.1:0-3124 GCA_046712525.1 Candidatus Rokuibacteriota bacterium | reverse complement strand
GGAGGTGGGCACCTGCATGAGCGGATGCGGTGATTCCTCTTCTTCCTGGCGCGTGGCCACGATCACGTGCAGGCGGCTGTGCGGATAGCGCGCGTTGAGAAGCGCAGCCAGCGTGGTGGCGATGGCGGGCTCCTGGAAGGCGGGCACCAGGTGCACGAACACGGGGGCGCCCGGCGCCCGCTCGAGGGCCGCTTCGTCGGGCAACGCATCGAGGGCCGCGTAGGCGTCCCGCACGAAGCGATACGTCGTGCGCATGCCCAGCCAGTCCATCAGCAGCTTGAAGCCGGCGCGAGCGTTGAAGAACATCGACACGATGAACACGGAGAACCAGACCCAGCCGGTACCCCACCACCAGTCCACGGCCGTTACTTCTCCGGCAGCTTGGGGGACTCTTGACGCGGGAATTTCAAGATCGTCTCGCCCTCGCGCACGTAGCCGTACTCCTCGCGGGCGATCTTCTCCATGTAGGCGGGGTCGGTGCGCAGGCGCTCCGCCGTCTTGCCGAGCGCGTCCGTGCGCGCGCGCAGCGCTGCGATCTCGCGCTCCTGCGCCGCCATCTCGGCCTTCATCTGCGACACGCGGAAAATGGCGTGAGTGCCGAAGGCAGCCAGCCCCCCCGCCACCACGAGCACGGCGATGCCGCCGACGAGACGGGTGCTCACCGCGCCGAGCGCGCGTACAGGCTGCGCCCGGGCCACGACGCGGCGTGGCCCAGCTCTTCCGCGATGCGCAGGAGCTGGTTGTACTTGGCCGTGCGCTCACCGCGCGCCACCGAGCCCGTCTTGATCTGCCCCGCGTTGACGGCCACGGCGAGGTCGGCCACGAAGGTGTCCTCCGTCTCCCCCGAGCGGTGGGAGATGATGGTGCCGTAGCCGGCGCGCTTGGCGAGCTCGATGGCTTCCATGGTCTCCGTGAGCGTGCCCACCTGGTTCACCTTCACGAGCACGGCGTTGGCGATGCCCTGCTGGATGCCCTGCTGGATGATGGCGGGGTTCGTCACGAAGAGATCGTCGCCGACGAGCTGCACGCGGTGGCCGAGACGGCGCGTGAGCAGCGCCCACCCCGCCCAGTCGTCCTCGCCGAGGCCGTCCTCGATCGACACAATGGGGTACCGGTCACAGAGCTGCTCGTAGCGGCCCACCAGCTCCTCGCTGTCGAGGACCGCCTTGTCCGCGCGCAGGCGGTAGCGGCCGTGCTCCTCCGCGAACTCGCTGGCGGCCACGTCGAGCGCAAGCGAGATGTCGTCCCCGGGCCGGTAGCCGGCACGCTCGATGGCCTGCATCAGGAAATCGAGCGCGGCCAGGTTCGACCCGAGGGCGGGGGCGAAGCCGCCCTCGTCGCCGACGCCCGTCGACATCTTCTTTTCCTTCAACAGCTCCTTGAGCGCGTGGAAGACCTCGACCCCCATGCGCAGCGCGTTGCTGAAGGAGTCCGCGCCCGCAGGCACGAGCATGAACTCCTGGAAGTCGATGCCGTTGTCGGCATGGGCGCCGCCGTTGATCACGTTCAGCATGGGCACGGGAAGGAGCCGGCTCCCGACGCCGCCCAGGTAGGCGTACAGCGGCAGACCCGCGTCGTCGGCGGCGGCGCGGGCGACGGCAAGCGACACGCCCAGGATGGCGTTGGCGCCGAGCGCGGACTTGTTCGGCGTGCCGTCCAGCTCCAGCAGCGCCTGGTCGATGGACGCCTGCTCGGTGGCCTCCATGCCGTCGATCTCGGGAGCGATGGTCTCCTCGACGTTGTGCACGGCCTGCTGCACGCCCTTGCCGCGGTAGCGCTGGCTGTCGCTGTCGCGCAGCTCGACCGCCTCCCGCTTGCCGGTGGACGCGCCGGAGGGGACGGCGGCCCGACCCCACGCGCCGGACTCGAGCTGGATCTCCACCTCGACGGTCGGAAAGCCCCGGGAGTCGAGGATCTCGCGTGCGTAAACGCCCGTAATCGCCGACATGGTCAGGATTTCCGCTCGACCACGTACTCGGCGAGGGCGTTGAGCGGTGCTGCCGCCGTCCCCAGCGGCTGCAACAGTCGCTTGGTGTCGTCGATCAACGCGCGCGCCTTCTGTTTCGACGCTTCGAGTCCGTGGTAGGCCGGATAGGTCGCCTTCTTCTTTCGCTCGTCGCTGCCCGCGGTCTTGCCGAGCTCCGCCAGGCTACCTTCGACATCGAGGATATCATCGACGATCTGAAACGCGAGCCCGAGCGCCTCGCCCGCCCGGCTCAGCGCCTCGATGTGCGCGGGCGCCCCGCCCGCGAGCGTGGCCCCCGCCCGCAGCGATACGCGGATGAGCGCCGCCGTCTTGCGCCGGTGGATGTACTCCAGCGTGTCCGGCGTGACCACCTTGCCCTCGGATTCGATGTCGACCACCTGCCCGCCCACCATCCCGTTGGTGCCTGCCGCCTCCGCCACGTCGGAGATCACCTGCGCGATGAGGCGCGGATCGTTCATGCGCGCCGCGTTGCCCGCGATGAGCTGAAACGCGAGGGTGAGCAGGGCATCCCCCGCCAGGATGGCGATGGCGTCGCCGAAGACCTTGTGGTTGGTGAGACGGCCGCGCCGGTAGTCGTCGTCGTCCATCGCGGGCAGATCGTCGTGGATGAGCGAGTACGCGTGGATGAGCTCGAGCGCGCACGCGGTATCCATGACCGTGGCCGCATCCCCGCCCACCGCTTCCGCGCCGGCGATGACGAGGATCGGTCGCAGGCGCTTGCCGGGCGCGAGCACGCTGTTACGCATGGAGCGGTGCACCGAGGTGGGGGGCGCCGACTCCGGCGGGAGCACGGTGTCGAGGGCGGCGTCGACGAGGGTACGGCGGGCATCCAGATAGGTCTTGTGGTCGAAGCTCACGCCTCGTCGTCCGCCTTCCAGTCGAAGGGCCGCGTGGTGGCCGCGCCCGTGTCGTCCTTGGCGAGCAGCTCGATACGCCGCTCGGCCTCGTCGAGATACTTGGCGCAGTGCCGGGCGAGCTGGATGCCCTCCTCGAAGACCTTCAGCGAATCCTCCAGGGGCAGGTTGCCCGCCTCCAGCGAGCCCACGATCTGCTCGAGGCGGGTGAGACAGTCTTCAAATTTGAGGTCGCTCATCGCGCTCCTTTGTCGCCGTCACGCGACAGTCCAGGCTTCCCTCG
>JBKKCN010000401.1:0-9306 GCA_046712525.1 Candidatus Rokuibacteriota bacterium | reverse complement strand
GGACCTCGGAGCGTCAGCGAGACGGTGCTCGGCCCCGCCGACATCCTGGTCGGTGTCGACGTGCCGGCGCCGCCCACGGGTGCACGCAGCGCCTTCATCAAGCACCGCATTCGCGACACGTGGGACTTCGCGCTCTCCGAAGTGGCGGTGGCATGGGCGCCCGGCGTGCCCGTGCGCATCGCGCTGGGCGGCGTGGCGCCATACCCGTTCCGGGCCACAGAGGCGGAGAAGGTGCTGGGGGCGGCGCCGATGACCGCGGAGGCGATCGGCCGCGCGGCGGACGCCGTCCTCGCCAGGGCGCGGCCGCTCGCCACGAACGGCTACAAGGTCGACGTCACGCGGGCGCTCGTCAAGCGAGCGCTCACCGCCGTCGTGAGCTGATGCGCGCCGCGCGCAGATGATCCGCCACGTCCTGCGCCGCAGTCTCCGCGCCGTCGCCGCCCTCGTGGGCGTCATCGCGGTGGTGTTTGTCCTCCTGCATCTATCGGGTGATCCCGCCTATATCCTGCTGCCGCTGGAAGCCAGCCCCGAGCAGCGCGCCCTCTTCCGCAGCCAGTACGGACTCGATCGGCCCCTCGTGGTGCAGTTCGTGACGTACCTGGCCCGCGTGGCGCAGGGCGACTTCGGGCAGTCCTTCTCGTTCCAGATCCCGGCCCTGCACGTCGTCCTGCAGCGCCTGCCGGCGACGCTCGAGCTCACGGTGGCGGCCCTGCTCATCTCCACGCTCATCGCCATTCCGGCCGCGGTGCTGGCGGCGGTGAAGCGGGGCACGCGTTACGACCGCGTGTTGATGGGCGTCGTGCTGCTCGGCCAGTCGGTGCCGACGTTCTGGCTGGGCATGATCATGATTCTCCTCTTCGCGGTGCGCCTGCACCTCTTCCCCGTGTCCGGACGCGGAACCCTCGCGCACCTCGTCATGCCGGCGGTGGCGCTCGCGATGTGGCTCATGGCGCTGCTGGCGCGGATCACGCGCAGCGAGATGCTGGAGGTGCTCGGGCAGGACTACGTGCGCACCGCGCGCGCCAAGGGCATCGCGGAGCGCGGGGTGGCGGGCAACCATGCGCTGCGCAATGCCCTGCTGCCCATCGTCACCGTGATCGGGCTGCAGTTCGGCGGCCTCCTCGGCGGCGCCGTCATGACGGAGACCGTGTTCGCGTGGCCGGGCGTGGGCACCATGATCCTCGACGCGATATTGAAGAAGGATTACCCGGTGGTGCTGGCCGGCGTCACCGTCGTCGCCGCCGGATTCGTCGTCGTCAACCTCGTGCTCGATCTGCTCTACAGCGTGCTCGACCCGCGCATCCGGAGAGCGTGAGGTGGCCGTGCGCCCCTCGTGGATCTCCGTGCCGCTCGTGAGAGCATCGCCCGCCGGTGCCCGCTGGGGGCGCGTGCTGCAGGCGGGCCGCCGCCTCCCGCGCAGCGGCGTGGCCGGTGTCGGCGTGGTCATTCTCGTCATGGTGGTGGCCGCGGGCCTCTTCGCGCCGTGGGTGGCGCCGCACGGCTACGACGATCAGGATCTCGTCTTCGCGCTGCAGCCGCCGGTGTGGGCGGGGGGCACGTGGAGTAACGCGCTCGGCACCGATCCCCTCGGCCGCGACATGCTGAGCCGGATCATCTACGGCGCGCGCACGTCGCTGCTGCTCGGCCTCGCCGCCGTGCTCATCGCCTCCGTGGTGGGGGTGGCGCTCGGCCTCGTGAGTGGCTACGTGGGGGGACGGGTGGATGCCGTCATCATGAGCGTGGTGGAGGTGCAGCTCTCGCTGCCCTACCTGCTCTTCGCCATCGCCTTCATGGCGCTGCTGCAGCCGGGCATCGGCAACCTCATCCTGGTGCTCGTCCTGCGCTCGTGGGTCGTGTACGCGCAGCTCGTGCGCGTGGCCGTCCTCTCCATGAAGGAGCGGGAGTTCGTGACCGTGGCCACCGCCCTCGGCGCCAGCGATCTGCGCATCCTGCTACGGCACATCACCCCCAACATCGTGGCGCCCGTGCTCGTGGTCAGCACCTTTCAGCTCGCCGAGCTCATCATCGTGGAATCGTCGCTGAGCTTCCTTGGCCTCGGCGTGCAGCCCCCGGTACCGAGCTGGGGCAGCATGCTGAGCCAGGGGCGCGAGTACATCTCGTCCGCGTGGTGGCTGGTGACCTTTCCGGGACTGGCCATCATCCTTTCCGTGCTCGGGGCCAATCTCTTCGGGGACGCCGTCCGCGACTTCATGGACCCGCGGCTGCGCGGCCTCACCGCGCGCGAACGGCGTCCTCACGACTCGACACGTACGAACAGGGAGGAACAGGTATGAAGAAGTGGATCCTCACGGCGCTCCTCATCGGGTGCGCCGGCATCGCCGCCGCGCAGGCGCCCGCCATGAAAGCGCAATGGACGATCGCGTTGGGAGAGGAGGCGGAGAGCGCCGATCCCGCGAGCAGCGTGCAGTTTGCCTCCGATGTCTACCACGTGCACATGTTCGACACGCTGGTGGGCCTCGAGGGCGACGAGCTGAAGCCGGTGGGGCTCCTGGCGGAGCGGTGGGAGAACGTCAATCCCACCACGTGGCGCTTCTACCTGCGCAAGAACGTGAAGTTCCACAGCGGCGAGGCCTTCGACGCGGAAGACGTCAAGTACTCCTTCGAGGCGTACATCGATCCGAAGAGCCGCCGCGCGCCCTTCGCGCGCGGCATCCAGCGTGTGGAGATCCGCGACCCGCACACGGTGGACGTCGTCACCTCCGAGCCGCTCGCGAGCGTGCTCTTCAACGTGGTGCGCATGTACGTCCTGCCCAAGGAGACGCGCGAGAAGATGGGCGCGCAGGCGTTCAGCGAGCAGCCCGTCGGCACGGGGCCGTACAAGTTCGTCGAGTGGAAGCGCGACCAGCAGGCCGTGTTCGACGCCAATCCCGCGTACTGGCGCGGCGCCGTGCAGCCCAAGCGGCTGGTGTTCCGGGTCATCAAGGACGCCTCCACGCGCGCGGCGGAGCTGCGCGCGGGCGGGGTGGACATCATCGCGGCCCCGCCCGTGCCCCAGCTCGACATGCTCGATGCGGGAGACACGCAGGTGGCGCCCGTGAAGGGCGGCCGCGTCATCATCTATCCGTTCAACGTGAGCCAGAAGCCTTTCGACAACCGCAAGGTGCGCGAGGCGGTGAACCTCGCCGTGAACCGCGAGGCGATCGTGCGCAACGTGCTCGGCGGCCGCGGCATCGTGCTCGCGGGGCCGTTCACGCCCGCGTGGCTTGGCTTCGACCCGGCCCTCCGGCCGCACGCGTACGATCCCGCGCGCGCGCGGCAGCTCCTCGCGGAGGCCGGCTACCCGCAGGGCTTCGAGACGACGTGGCAGATTTCGTCGGGCGTCTTCCTCAAGGACACCGAGATCGCGGAGGCGGTGGCGGGGCAGCTCCGACAGGTGGGCGTGCGCGTGAAGATCGTGCCCACCGAGCGCGCGAAGCTGCAGAAGGACAGCCAGGAAGGCACCTTCGAGGGCATCACGTCGCTCGCGTGGGGCACGCAGTTCGAGCCGGACCCGATGCTGAACTGGGTCTTCGCCAAGCCGCACATGTCCACGCCCCGGCTCATCGAGCTCGTCAAGCAGGGACGAACCGAGGTGGACCTCGCCAAGCGCGGGCGCATCTACCAGGACCTCTACCGCACCGCGCACGAGGAGGCGACGTGGCTCTTCGTGCACGCGCAGGACGAGCTGTGGGCCAAGCGCCGGAACGTGAGCTGGGTGCCGTACAACGTGGCCGGCAGCAAGGCCAAGATCTACTACTGGCAGGGCCCCGCGCGCTGAGCGTGAGCGCCGAGGAACGCCAGCGTGCGGCGCCACGCGTCCGCCGCTTCGACGGCGGAAAACGTCTCGCGCCCGTCGAAGAGAAAGCCCGGCCGCACGCCGGGGTAGCGGACGACCTCGCAGGGCGGACCGCTCTCGCGCAGGCGCCCCTCGATGCGCGTGACTTCGGCCTCGGTGACGGTGGCGTCGTGGCCGGCGAAGAAGAGGAGGAGGGGCGCGGCGATGCGCGGTGCTTCACCCAGCGCGTCGATCGTCCACAGGCGCGAGAAGGTGCCGGCGTCGATGCCGGAGCCGTAGTAGGAGACGGCGGCGGCGACACGGGACGGCTCCCGCGCGGCGACGAGGAGGGCGTACCGGCCGCCGATGCGAAAACCGACCACGCCCACGGGGGCGGGGCCGCACAGCCCCTGAAGGCGGTCGACCCCGGCGGCAAGGTCGGCGAGCACCTGCTCGTCGGGGAGCGAGCGCAGCATGGCGACGGCCTTGTCGTACTCGTCGTAGCGGGCGAGGCGGTCGGGGGCGCGCCGGTAGAGATCCGGGGCGAGCGCGGTGAAGCCTTCGGCGGCGAGGCGGCGGCACACGGCCTGCGCGTGCTCGTTGAGGCCGAAGCCTTCGTGAATGACGAGCACGCCGCCGCGCGGCTGTCCCGCGCGGGCGAGGTAGGCGGCGTGGTCGTCGAGCCATTCGGTGTGGACGTCGGTGATGCTCACGGCGAGCCTCCGGCGATGGAAAGACCTGGTGGTGTGGTGCACGCAGTTTACGGGAGAACGCAGGCATGAACTTCGGACTCTTCGTCCCCTTCCACCGGCTCGATGACTCGTCGAGCACACACGAGCTGTACGAGCAGGCGATGGACCAGGTCCGGCTCGCCGACGAGGCCGGCTTTCAGGTGGCGTGGTTCCCCGAGCACCATCTCGTGCAGTACTACTCGTGCCCCTCGCCGCTCATGTTCGCCATCAAGGCGGCCACGCTCACGCGGCGCATCCGGGTGGGGGCGGCCATCCTCGTCATCCCCTACTACAACCCGCTGCGACTGGCGGGCGAGCTCGGGATGGCGGACCTGCTCACCGACGGACGGCTCGAGATCGGTGTCGGCCGCGGGGCCTTCGAGTACGAGTTCGACCGCTTCGGCATCAACGAGAAGCTCGGCGCCGAGCGGTTGCGCGAAGGCATGGACATCGTGCGCGGGCTGCTCACGCAGGACGATTTCTCGTACTCGGGCACCACGTGCTCGTTCGGTCCCGCCACCGCGGTGCCGAAGCCGCTGCAGCAGCCGTACCCGCCCATCTGGGTGGCCGCGCGCTCGCCGGACACCATCCGGTGGGCGGTGCAGCAGGAGTACGACCTGCTGTCCACGCCGTGGCGCGATCCCTTCGCGCGCGTGGAGAAGCTGTACCAGCAAGTGCAGGCGATCGTGGCCGACGTCAAGCTGGCCAAGCGGCCGCGCTTCGCCGTGTCACGCATGACCTACGTCGGCGACACCGACGGCGACGCGCTCGATGCGATGAGCGCCATCCAGGTGAGCCACCGCATCTTCACCCGGCTCTTCCGCAACGAGGCCACGGTGAAGGGCGGCTTCACCGCCGCCGATCCCGTGGATGACGAGTACTCGTCCGAGCAGCTCGTGGCCAACCTGATCGCCGGCTCTCCCGACACGTGCATCGAGAAGCTGAAGATGTACGAGCGGCTCGGCGTCGATCACCTGATCCTGTACGCCGCCTTCGGCACCGACCATGCCCGCACGATGAAATCGCTTCGGCTCTTCGCCGAGCGCGTGATGCCCCACTTCACAAAGGAGAACGCCAGATGAGCGCGACCGCCGACGAGACCGTCCTCGTGATCTCAGACCGCCTCGTTGACGGCACCGGCGGGCCTGCCCTGAACCGCGCCGGTGTGGCCGTGTGCGGTGACCGCATCGTCGCCGTCGGCCCCGCCCAGGAGCTCGCCGCGCGCTTTCCGGGCGCGCGGCGCATCGAATTTCCCGGCGGCACGCTGCTGCCCGGGTTCGTCGACTCCCACGTCCATATCACGTTCAGCGCCGGGCCCGTGCCCTTCGACGACATCCAGTCGGACGACGACCTGCTCGTGGGGTTGCGCGGCGCCATCAACGCGCGCGACGCGCTGCAGGCGGGCGTCACCACCCTCCGGGACCTCGGGGGCCGGGACGGCACCACGCTGCGGCTGCGCGACGCCATCGCGGCGGGCATGATCCCGGGCCCGCGCATGCTCGTGTGCGGTCGCCCCATCACGATCCCGAACGGCCATTGCCACTTCCTGGGCGGCGTCGCCAAGGGCGTGCCGGGCGTGAGGGCGCTCACCGAAGAGCTGGTCAAGGAAGGCGTGGACGCCATCAAGGTGATGGCGACGGGCGGCAACATGACGGTCACCTCCGATCCGCTCGCTGCGCAGTTCTCGACCGAAGAGCTGACGGCCATCGTGGGCGTCGCCAACGCGGCGGGCCGGCGCGTGACCGCGCACGCGCGCGGCATCGAGGGCATTCGCAACGCCACCCTCGCCTCCGTGCACGGGATCGAGCACTGTCGCATGGAGGCCGGCATGGGCGAGTGGAAGTTCGACGAGGACCTCGCCCACGAGATCGCGGCGCGCGGCATCACGGCGGCGCCGACGCTGGCGGCCAGCTACCGCGCGTTCCAGCGCCAGGCGGCGGGCGGCAAGGTGGGCATCCGGAAGGGCGCCATCCCATTCGCGATCCGTCAGCAGAACGCGGCGCGGCTGCGCGAGGCGGGGGTGCGGGTCGTGGTCGGTACCGATGCCGGCGCTTCGCTGTGCCGGTTCGACGAGGCGGTGCACGTGGAGATGGAATCGCTCGTGGGCGCAGGCTGGAACGCGCTGGAAGCCATCGCGGCGGGAACGTCCGGCTCCGCCGTCGCCATCGGACGCGAGCACGAGGTGGGCAGCCTCGAGTCCGGCAAGCTGGCCGATCTCGTGGTCGTGACCGGGGATCCGACGCGCCGGATCGCCGACATCCGTAACGTGGAAGCAGTCTTCCTCGGCGGCCGGCAGGTGGTGCGCGCCGGGCACGCCACGCTCGACGCCCGGCTCCTGCCGTGGCCCGTCGACCAGATCGATCAGCGCAACACGTACCGGAGCACGGAAGCCCGCCGCCCGGCAGGGGGCTGAAAAACGCCCATCTCCGTCGTTGGCTCGTCGCCTAGGATCGGGGCATTTTTGAGCCCCCCGCGCGTTTTTCAGCAGGCTGCTACAGTTTGTACAACCGGCGGGTGTTGTCGGCGAGGATCTTTCGTTTCTGGGCTTCGGTCACGTCGCCGCGGTCGCGGATCTCGGCGATGGAGCCGGGATAGCTGTGGTCCCAGTGCGGGAAGTCGGAGGCGTAGACGATCTGGTTCTCGCCCACGAGCTTCACTGCCTGCGGCAGCAGCCATTCGTCCGCTTCGCAGGAGAAGTAAATTTTGCCGGAGCGAACGTACTCGCTCGGCTTCTTCTTGAGCACCGGCGCCTCCGAGGCGCGCTTGGCGTATTCATCGTCCATGCGCTCCATCCAGTAGGGGGCCCACCCGCAGCCGGCCTCGAGGAACGCGATCCTGAGATCCGGGAAGCGCTCGGGGATGCCCTCGAAGATCACGGAAGTGATCTGGCGCATCTGGCCGAAGGCGTGCGACACGGTGTGCGTCTGGATGAAGGACGGGAACATGTCGACTCCGGCTCCGCCCAGGTGCGAGCCGCTAGCATGGACTCCGAGCATGGTGTCCAGGCGCTGCGCCTCTTCCCACACGGGCGTGAATCGCGCATCGCCGAGCAGGTGAGGGCCGTCGGCGGCGAGCATGGCGCCGCAGAAGTTCAACTCGCGCACGCAGCGTCGCAGCTCGGCGGCGGAGGCGTCGGGGTCTTGCAGCGGCAGGAGCGCGACCGCTTTCAGACGCGGTGTCACCTTCGTGAAGGTCTCGTAGAGCCAGGTGTTGTAGGCGCGGCAGATCGCGACCGCCCACTGCCTATCTTTAAGGAAGCTCGCGAAGAGGCCGAAGGTCGGGTACAGCACGCTGAGCTCCATCCCGCCCTTGTCGAGCGCCTCCAGCCATGCCTCCACGGTGCCTCCGGGGTCGCCCAGCGTGCCGAGCAGCCGCCGGTCCCACCCATCTTGAGGATAGAGGGAGAAGGCGAGCGGACGGCGGCGATAGGGCTCGTCGAGATACTTGGCCACCGCCTCGTTGGTCTCGATCACGTGGCCGTCGGCGTCGAGAACGAGCATCGCGGTCATGCGTTCCTCCAGCGTTCCAGGACGTCCGGGTTGACGAGATGCGCGGGCGGCTCTCCCCGTCCCACGGCGAGGATCTGCTCGATGGCGAGCGCGAGGTTGGCACGGCGCCCCGCCTCGCTGTGGGCGACGTTGTGCGGGGTCAGGATGAGGCGCTCGGGATCGACGTTGCGGTAGCGGCTGTCGGCGGGCAGCGGCTCCCGCGCGAAGGCGTCCACGGCGGCGCCCGCGATCCAGCCCGCGTCCAGTGCGATGGCCACCGTCGCCTCGTCCACCAGCTCGCCGCGAGCGGTGTTGATGAGCAGCGCCGACGGCTTCATGCGCCGCAGCGCCTTCTCGTTCACGAGACCGCGCGTGTGCGCGGTGAGGGAGGCGTGCAGGGTGACGATGTCGGACTCCGCGAGCAATGTGTCGAGGTCGACGAGGCTCACGCCCAGCGTGCGCGCGTGAGCGGGATCGACGTAAGGATCGCTGGCGATCAGCCGCGCGTCCCAGCCCGTGAGGCGGCGCGCGACGTGGGAGCCGATGCGTCCGAGGCCGACGATGCCGACGGTCTTGCCGAAGAGAAAGTCGCCGCGGTCCTCGCGCGTGGCCCACTGCCCGGCGCGCAGGCGGCCCTCGTTGTGCTTGATGCGCTTGAGCAACATCAGCATGAGGCCGATGGCCGCCTCCGCCACCGCCACGAAGTTCTCCTTCGTCGGACTGTTCGCCACCGCCACGCCGAGGCGCGTGGCGGCCGGAATATCGATCTTGTCGGTGCCTATGAATGGCACGATGGCGAGCCGCAGCGACGGCGCGCCTTCCATCACGCGCTTGCTGATGGTCTCGAGATGCGATGCAAGGATCACATGCGCTTCGCGTGCTTCCGCCTTCAGCTCGTCCTCGGCGTAGGCGCGGCGGGCCGGCATGTCGAGGGGGCGCCCGATCGTCACCGTGTGACCGGCGGCGCCGAGCGCATCCAGCTCGTGAGCCGGCCCGCTGGGACCGGTGGCGAGGACGTTCACTTCGGCTTCTTGCAGATGACGTCGAGCAGCGCCTGCTGCCCGTTCTTGACGGCCTTCAGCGCGCGCCCGAGCGCGGTCGGCAGATCGGCCGGATCCTCGACGCGCTCCGCGTGACCCCCGGAGGCCTGGCAGATCATCGCGTACTCGGGCGCCGGGTCCAGGTCCGACATCGGGATGCCGTGGCGCGCCGCCCACCCGTCTTTCGCAAAGGAGTGTGTGGCGCGCTTGACGGCGTTCCAGGCGCGGTTGTTGAAGATCACCCACAGCACCGGGAGGTTGTGGGCGCGCGA
>JBKKCN010000400.1:0-3809 GCA_046712525.1 Candidatus Rokuibacteriota bacterium | reverse complement strand
CATCGGCCGCACCTTCCAGGTGGTTCGGACCTTCCCGCAGCTCACCGTGCTCGACAACGTCATGGTGGGCGCCTTCGCCCACGAGACGTCACCGCCGGGCGCGCGGGAGCGCGCGCGGGCGGCGCTGGCCACCGTTGGCCTGACCACACGTGCGGAGGACGTCCCCGGCGCGCTCACCACGCTCGATCTGCGGCTCATGGAGATGGCGCGGTGCCTCGCGAGTGCGCCGGACCTGATCCTATTGGACGAGCCGCTGGCCGGCCTCTCGCGCGACGGGGTGGCGACGATGGCCGTGCTGGTTCGTCGCGTGCGGGACGCCGGTGTGAGCGTGGTGATCATCGAGCACACGATGTACGCCGTCGTGCAGCTCGTCGACCGGCTCGTCGTCCTCGACCATGGCCGCCGCATCGCAGAAGGATTGCCGGCCGACGTCGTGCGCGATCCCGCCGTCATCGAGGCCTACCTGGGCAAGCGCTGGCTCGGCCAGCGGCTCCCGCCGACCCATGCTTAAGGTTTCCAAGCTCAGCGTTTCGTACGGCGGGCTCCAGGCGCTGGCGGATGTTTCACTCGACGTCGCGGAAGGGGAGTTCGTCACCATCGTGGGGCCGAACGGCGCTGGCAAGACGACATTGCTCAAGGCCATCGGCGGCGGCGTGCTTCCGGCCGCCGGCCGCATCGAGTACCGCGGTGAGAACATCGCCGATCGACCGTCGCACGCGCGCGCGCGCCTCGGCATCGCGCACGTCCCCGAGGGCCGCAAGGTCTTCTCCTCGCTGACCGTGCTCGAGAACCTCGAGGTGGGCTCGTACCGGTCCGCGGCCCGGCCGCAGCGCGCCGAAGGCCTCGACACCGTTTACGGGCTGTTTCCGGTGCTCCGCGAGCGCCGCACGCAGCTCGCCGGCTCGCTCTCCGGGGGCGAGCAGCAGATGCTCGCCATCGGCCGCGGACTCATGGCGCGCCCCGACCTCCTGCTCCTCGACGAGCCGTCGCAGGGCCTCGGTCCGCGGATCGTGGAGATGATCTTCGAAGCGATCGCCGCCATTCGACGCGCGCGCCGGCTGACGATCCTTCTCGTCGAGCAGCGCGTGGTGGAAGCCCTCGAGCTGTGCGATCGCGGCTACGTGCTGGAGACAGGCAGGGTGACGCTGGTGGGCGAGAGCGCGACGTTGCTCGCCGACCCGCGCGTGCAGCACGCTTACCTGGGCGCGTGATCCATATCCCAGTCCTGTTACACTCCTTGCCACTTTCTGGTGCCCACCCTCAACGCGGAGGTCTCTATGACGCGACTTCTCGCCCTCGCCCTCGTGCTCCTCGCTGCCTCGCCCGCCCTCGCCCACAAGCCAGGGGATCCGTCCCACCAGACTTACCCGATGGGGGCCCTGAAGCTCGAGAGCGGAGACGTCATCAAGGATTTCGCGATCTCCTACGTCACCCACGGCACGTTGAACGCCAGGAAGTCGAACGCGATCCTCATGGTGACGGCCCTGACCGGGAATGATCACCGGCTGGACTTCCTCATCGGCCCTGGCAAGGCGCTGGACACGACGAAGTACTTCGTCATCGCGACCGACGCCATCGGCAACGGTTTGACGACCTCACCCAGCAACAGCAAAGCGCAGCCGCGCATGCAGTTCCCGAAATTCGCCATGCGCGACATGGTGGAGTCGCAGCGGCGACTGCTGAAGGACAAGCTCGGCATCGAGCATGTGGTGGCCGTCGTGGGCCCGTCGATGGGCGGCATGCAGGCGTTGCAGTGGGGCGTGTCGCATCCGGACTTCATGGACAGCCTGGTCGCCCTCGTGCCGCTGGCGCGCACGCCGGCGTGGAGCACGGTCATCGTGGAGGCGACGCGCAAGGCGATCATGCTCGATCCCGCGTGGAACAACGGCAACTACACGAGCATTCCCGTCAACGGCGTCCGGCTCTGGCGTGACATCTTGTTCGCCGCCGCCCGTACACCCGAGATGTACCGCGACCAGTTTGCCAAACCGCTCGACGTGCTGCCGTGGCTCAAGGCGCAGGAGGACGCGGCCCTCTACGTCTTCGACCCCAACGACTATATCTACCAGTCATGGGCCTACGAGACCCACGACGTGGGCACGACCCCCGGCATGGGCGGCGATTACGCAAAGGCGCTGCGCACGATCAAGGCCAAGACGCTCATCATGACCGGCGTCAAGGACCTGCTGAACCCGGAGTGGGAGCCGCTCGAAGCCGCGCGCCACATCGGCGACGTGCGCACGGTGACGATCAATCCGGAATCGATCACCGGCCACTTTGCCGCCGGCGGCTTCCGGGCCGCCGACGTCGAGCAGATCAACCTCGAGGTCGCCAAGTTTCTCGATGTGGTGACGCGGGGCGGCGAGCGCCTGCGATAGGATTCACGCTGGGCGTCGCGGCCGCGGGCGCCGCGACGTCCATGCGAACGGGCGCACCTGCCTCGGGGACCTGTGCTCTAGCTCTTCTTGACCGTCTTGTTGTAGACCTGCTCGACGTTGGCGCCGATGCGGTCGCGGTACTGTCCGAGGGGATACTTGGACATGCCCTTCTCGTATTTCGGCGCCAGGTCCTCGGCCACCTTCTTCTTGATGTCGTCGAGCGGCATGCCGGCGGCGCCCGCCTTCTTCACGCCGTCGACGAGGTCGGTGAGGTAGCCGCGGAAGAACGTCAGATGGGCCTTGGGCGCCGGGTCGCCGTGGCCGACGATGACCTGGTCGATGTCGAGCTTCTCCAGCGCGGCCATCGTCTGGATCCAGTCCTCCGGATAGCCGTCGTTCAGGAACGGCATCCAGTCGACCACCGCGTCCCCGGTGGCGACGACTTTCTCCTTCGGCATGTAGATGAACAGGTCGCCGTCCGTGTGGGCGCGGCCGAGGAGCATGAGGTGGATCTCGCGCCCGCCCTCCTGCAACTTCACCGTTTGCGACACGGTGCGGGTGGGGACGGGCGGCTTCATCGTCTTGAGCTCGACCAGGTACGCCTCGGCCTGGGCGAGGTTGCCCTCCAGGCGTGCCTTCGTGGCCGCATCCGGCGCCTTCTGGATGGCGTCCTTGAGCCGGGCGATGTCGGCCGGCATCGTAGCGATCTGCGTCTCGATGAAGGCGGTGCCGCCGTTCATCGCGTTGGGATCGGTCAGGCGCTCCTTGCAGCGATCAGAGGAGATGATCTCCAGGCCGGGATTGGTCTGGGCGTAGACCTGGTTGCCCTGCCAGTGATCCCAGTGGAAGTGCGTGTTGATCACCTTCTTGACGGGCTTCCTGGTGACGGCCTGCACCTCCTTGTAGAGCGACTGCGCCGCCGACGGCTTGGAGTGCGAGTCGACGATGATCAGGCCGTCGTTGGTCTCGATCACGGCGGCGTTGGAGTTGACCTTGTAGCGCGCGGCCGCCACGCCCGCCCACACGCCGTCGCCGACCTTTTTCAGCTCGAACGACTCGGTGCCTGCGGTCTGCGCGTACGCGTTGCTGCCGCAGCACAGCTCATGCGGATCGAGAGTGTAAACGGCGGCGGCGATCGTCGCCTGGGCCAGGATCTGTCGTCGGGTCCATCCTTCTGCCATCGCTGTCCGTCCTTTCCTTTCGAGGAGCGCCGTGTCAATCGGCCCGGAAGATCAGGTTGGGTGTCAGGTCCTTGATGCGAGTGCGTCCGCACAGGCCCATGTTGATCTTCAGCTCGTCGCGCATGATCTCGCACACGCGGGCGACGCCGGCGGCGCCCTCGGCGGCCAGGCCCCACAACATCGTGCGGCCCACCGCGACGACCCGGGCGCCGCGCGCGAGCGCCTTGATGACGTCGGTGCCCCGGTTGAA
>JBKKCN010000399.1:0-8920 GCA_046712525.1 Candidatus Rokuibacteriota bacterium | reverse complement strand
CAGGTCCTGTCCGGCGTCGAGGCCGAGCAGCGGCACCGCGAGAAAGCTCGTATCGCCGAGCGGGGTGGCAGGCCGCTCCTTGCCGTTGCCGGCGACGAAGCGCACCGGCGCCGGTCCAAGCATCGCGCGTACCAGCGCATGGTCCCGCTCCTCGAGGTTCAGGCGGAAGCGGTTCACGCGCGCGGAGGGGATACCGATGCTGGCCACCGGCAGGAGGTGGGTGGAGTCGTGGACGGGGAGGACCAGGCAGAGCGCCCGCTCCACGCCCGCCACCTGCGCCAGCCATTCGAGTGCTCGCCGGGCGCAGTCGGCAAGGTCCCCGCTCGCAAGCAGCGACTCGGCAAGCGCGAGCTTGTCCGCGGCGCTCGCCGATGCTCTCACCCGAGGTGAGGCTCGAAGCGTGGTGCTGCGGGTCACTGCGCCTTACGTGCTCGTCGTCGTACCACCGCGGGCTTCCGCGAAGTGCTGGCAGCGAGCTGGGCTCGCAGCGAGGCGTTCTCCGCGAGCACGGCGTCGTTGGCGCGCCCGTCTGCGGCCAGCCGGCCCCCGGGCGCCGTTTGCCCCACCGCCTCTGAATACTTCAGGTAGGTCTCGATGGAGGCCACCACCACGCGCGCCTCGACGGTGATGAGGTCGATACCGACGAGTGACACGCGCACCCAGGCATCGATGACGATGCCCTTGTCGAGCACCCGGTCGAGGACGTCGATGAGGCTTGTGCCACCGGATGTCCGTTCAACAGGCATCGTTCATTCTCCTGTCCTCAGATAGTGCGGGTCTTCGTCCGACGGGGGGGCGCGCCCGCCACCGCCGTCAGCGAAGCGACTTTCCGCTCGAGCACTCGGACCTGCTTGCGGAGCTCGACGTTCTCCGCCGAGACCATGTTGCGCCCTGGCGCAAAATGCGCGTCGTGCTTCCACCAATCAAGGCCGATCTGCTCAGCCTTGTCGATGGAGCAGACGATGAGACGGATGCGGATGGTCAGCAGCTCGACCTCGGCCAGGGAGATCTTGACGTCGCCGGCGACGACCAGACCCTTGTCGAGCACGCGGTCGAGGACGTCGACGAGCCCGCTCGCCCGTGTGTTGCCCACCTGAAAATCTGATCTCATCGCCTTTGGCCTTATCCCCAGGACGGCAGGCAGTCGTGCAAGCCCGCAAAGTATCGCCCGGTATACCGTCTCTTTGAAATAGGAAAAAATTTTCCCATCAGGCCGGCGCAAGGCTGAGTGCTGGCGGCCGCGTCGCCTTGAGGAGGGCGAGCGCGACGCCGTTGAGGGCGGCCGCCAGCAGGAACGCGATCGTGTAGCTCCCCGTCGCGTCATAGATGGCGCCCGCACCCAGAGGACCCCAGGCCGCCATCGATCCTGCCAGCATGAACAGGAAGCCCACCAGGGCGCCCGCCGCGGCGCGTCCGAAGAAGTCGCTCACGATGGCGGGAAAGAGCGTGGAGATGGTGCCGTACGAATAGCCGAAGGCGGCCGCGGACATGAAGAGGGCGGGCAGCGCCTCTGCGGCGGCGAAGCCGGCGAAGGCGGCTGCCTGCAGCACCATGGCCACCGCAAGCGTGGGCCGGCGGCCGATGCGGTCTGACAGCGGGCCCATGACGAGCCGTCCCGCGACGGCAGCCGCTCCCAGCGTGCTCACGGACCACGCGCCCACGAGCGGCGAGTAGCCGAGGTCACGCGTGAACGGCACGAGGTGGACGAGCGGGATGAACACCGGCACCCACGTGGCGGTGAAGGTGGCGCCCAACAGCCAGAAGGTCGGAGTGCGCACCGCGCGGGACAGGGGCCACTCGCCGTCTGCGTCGGAGGCCGTGCGGGGCAAGGCGGCGGCCTCGCCGTCCGGATGCAGGCCCATCGACTCAGGGTCACGCCGCATGATCGCCGCCACCGAGGTGAGGATGGCGAAGAGGGCAGCCCCGAAGACGACGTACGCGCTGCGCCAGCCCACGGAGGCGACGAGGGTCTGCGCGAGGGGCGGAAGCACGAACGTCCCCACCGAGCCTCCGCTGGAGGCCAGGCCCACTGCGAGCCCCCGCCGGCGCGCGAACCACTTCACGACGGTGCTGTTGCACGGCACGTAGGCGGTGCCCATGCCGAGCGCCGCCACCAGCCCGTACAGCACGTACGGCTGCCAGAGCTGCGTGACGAGCGCCATGCCCATGAAGGCGGCGGTGAGGAACACCGCGCCCACGGTGATGACGACGCGCGGTCCCCAGCGGTCGGTGAGCCGCCCCGCCGGAAAGCCGAAGACGCAGTAGCCGAACGCGTAGAGCGAAAAGGCGCCCGCGAGGCTGGAGCGGCTCCAGCCGAACTCGTCGAGGAGCGCGTTGAAGAAGATGCCGAACGAGTACTGGGCGCCGTAGGCGATGAAGAGGACGGAGAAGGCGGCGGCGACGATCGTCCACCCGTAAAACGGGCGCGCCCTCACTTGCGGCCGGTGGGCTTCGGCAGTGTCTCCGCGAGGAACTTGCCCGTGTACGAGCCCGGCGTGTGCGCGATGACGTCGGGCGCACCCTCCGCGATGATCTCGCCGCCCTCGTCGCCGCCCTCGGGGCCGAGATCGATCACCCAGTCCGCGCACCGGATGACGTCGAGGTGGTGCTCCACCACCACCACCGTATTGCCGGCATCGACCAGGCGATTGATCACCACGAGGAGGCGCTTCACGTCGTCCAGGTGGAGGCCCGTGGTCGGCTCGTCGAGCACGTAGAGCATGTCGGTGGTCGCGCGGGCGGCGAGCTCGGCGCCGATCTTGAGGCGCTGCGCCTCACCGCCGGAGAGCGTGGTGGCGGGCTGGCCCAGCCGCAGGTAGCCCAGTCCCACGTCGCGCAGCACGCGCAGGCGGCGCGCGAGACCCGCCTGGCCCACGAAGAACTCGAGCGCTTCGTCGACGGTCAGCCGCAGCACGTCGGCGATGGAGCGGCCGCGATACTTCACGCTGAGGACGTGCGGGCGGTAGCGTTTGCCTTCGCACTCCGGGCAGGAGACGTAGACATCCTCGAAGAAGTACATCTCGAGCTTCTGCGCGCCGTCGCCTTCGCACTTCTCGCAGCGCCCGCCGGGGACGTTGAAGGAGAAGTCGCCCACGCCGAGGCCGAGGGCGTCGGCGCGGGGCAGGGCCGCGTAGAGCTTGCGGATCTCGTCGAAGGCTTTCACGTACGTGATGGGATTGGAGCGCGGCGTGCGGCCGATGGGCTCCTGATCGATGAGGCGCACGCCCTTGATGTACTCGAGGCCGATGAGCGCGTCGTAGGCCCCCGGCGAGAGGAACTCGTGCTTGAAGGCGCGGGCCACCGCGCGATAGAGCGTGTCGTGGATGAGGGTCGACTTGCCGGAGCCCGACACGCCGGTGACGACGGTCAGCGTATTGAGTGGAAGGCGAAGCGTCACCGATTTCAGATTATGCTCGCGCGCCCCCGTGAGCACGAGGTGACGGCGGGCGATGCGCCGCGTGAGGGGTGACGGAATGGTCTCCCGTCCCGACAGGTAGCGCGCGGTGAGGGAGTGCGAGGCGGCGCGGAATTCCGCCTGCGGCCCGTTGAAGACGATCTCGCCGCCGCGGTCCCCGGAGCCGGGTCCGAGCTCCACCACGTGGTCGGCCGCCTCGATGAAGCTCCGGTCGTGCTCGACCACCACCACGGTGTTGCCCGCCTCCGCGAGCTCGCGGCACAGATCGGCCAGCCGTGCGGTGTCGCGGGCGTGCAGGCCGATGGAGGGCTCGTCGAGCACGTACAGGGTGCCCACCAGCTGCGAGCCGAGCTGGTTGGCGAGGTTGATCCGCTGCGCTTCGCCCCCCGACAGGGTCCGCGTCTGCCGTCCCAGCGTGAGATAGCCGAGGCCGACCCGGAGCAGGAAGGCGAGCTTGGCCTGGAGCTGGCGCAGGATCTCGCGCGCGACGACGGTCTCCCACACGGTGAGGGTGAGGCCCGCGAGGAGGGCGGCCGCGTTCTCGATGGTGAGCGTGGTGAACTCGGAGATGGTGAGACCGCCCACGCGCACGGCGAGGGCGGCGGGCTTGAGACGCGCGCCGGTGCACACGGGGCACTGCGACTGCGTGCGGTAGCGCGAGAGGAAGACGCGCACGTGGAGCTTGTAGCGGTAGGTCTCGATCTCCTCGAAGAAGCCATTGATGCCGGGAAAGCGATCGTCCCCGCCGTACACGAAGGCGCGGTCCGTGTCGCTGAGCGCCTCCCACGGCCGCTCCAGATCGATGGACGCCCGGCGCGCCGCCTTCAGCAGCTCGCGGTGGTACCACTTGCCGGAGGGATGGGTCCACGGCTCCACCGCGCCCGCGCCCAGGCTGCGCGTGCGGTCGGGCACCACGAGCGCCTCGTCGTATTTCAGGATGTTGCCGAAGCCCTTGCACGTGGCGCAGGCGCCGAGGGGATGGTTGAACGAGAAGAGCAGCGGCTGCGGCCGCTCGAGCGCGATGCCGCACCCGATGCAGCCCATCGCCTCCGCGAAGGGCCGGCGCGGACCGTCCACGATCTCCACCGCGAGGCGGCCGCCCCCTTCGCGCAGCGCCGTCTCCAGCGATTCCACGATGCGCCCACGCCGGCCGGCCTCCAGCACCACGCGGTCCAGCACGACGTCGATGATTCGCGCGGCCTCCACACCGGCGGGCGGCGCCTCGGCGAGGTCCAGCACCCGGTCGCCCACGCGCACACGCGCGAAGCCACGCCGCGTGAGGCTCGTCCACAGCTCGGCGGGCGTGACGCCGGAGGGTACCTCGAGCGGGAAGGTGACGAGGGCGCGCGCGTCCGCATGCTCGGCGAGCAGCGTGTCGGCGATCGACTGCGCGGAATGCGAGGCGGCGGCGGCGCCGCACCGAGGGCAGTGCACACGGCCCACCTTGCCGTAGAGCAGGCGGAGGTAGTCGTACACCTCGGTGGCGGTGCCCACGGTGGAGCGCGCCGTGCGCACGGGATTCTTCTGCTCCAGCGCCACCGCAGGCCGGATCTGCTCGATGCGGTCGACGTCGGGGCGGTCCACGCGGTCGAGAAACATGCGCGCGTACGTCGAGAGCGACTCGATGTACCGCCACTGCCCTTCTGCGAACAGCGTGTCGAACGCGAGCGACGACTTTCCGGAGCCGGACACGCCCGTGATGACGGTAAGCCGATCGTGCGGTATTTCGAGCGAGACGTTCTTGAGGTTGTTCTGCCGGGCTCCCTCGATGCGGAGAGCCAGGGGTCGCGACATTCGAAGCGTCCTCCTGAGGTGGGTAGTCTACCGGAAGTGCTATCATGGCGCCAGATGCCGGACACCATTCACGTCCTCGTCGTCGACGACGACGCCGATGTGCGCGGCCTCCTCGTGAGCGTGCTCTCCCGCAACGGCTCGTCGGTCGAGGAAGCGTCATCCGGCTCGGCGGCGATGACCGCCCTCAGCGGCGGCGAGTTCGACGTCGCCCTCGTCGACATCCAGCTTCCCGACGCCTCCGGCCTCGACGTCCTCCGCTCCGCGCGCGCCGCCGACGTCGACGCCGAGCTCATCGTGCTCACCGGCCATGCCGACGTGGAGACGGCGGTGGAGGCGATGCGGTTGGGCGCCTACGACTTCATCGGCAAGCCGTGGAAGAACGCGGAGCTCCTCGAAGTGGTGGCGAAGGCGGCCGAGAAGAAGGCGCTCCGTCGCGAGAACTCCGCGCTCAAGGAAGTGATCACGCGACGCGACGGGATGCCGACCATCGTGGGCGAGAGCGCGGTCGTGCGCGAGGTGCTGTCGATGATCAGCCGCGTGGCGCAGAGCGACAGCCCCGTCCTCATCCATGGCGAGAGCGGCACCGGCAAGGAGCTCGTGGCCCGCTCCATCCACCTGCGCTCGCGCCGCGCGGGCCGCCCCTTCGTGTCGATCAACTGCGGCGCCCTGCCCGACACGCTGCTGGAGACGGAGCTCTTCGGCCACAAACGCGGCGCCTTCAGCGGTGCCGTGACTTCCCGCGTGGGACTCTTCGAGGCGGCTCACGGCGGCACCCTCTTCCTGGACGAGATCGGCGAGATGTCGCCCGCCATGCAGGTGCGCCTGCTGCGTACGCTGGATTCGGGCGAGGTGCGCCGGGTCGGGGAGGAGCGCGCCTTTCACGTGGACATGCGCATCGTGGCCGCCACCGCGAAAGACCTGAACCGGGAAGAGGTGGCGGGCAACTTTCGCCGCGATCTCTTCTACCGGGTGAGCACGGTGGTGGTGCCGGTGCCTCCGCTGCGCCGCCGCCGCGAGGACATCCCGCTCCTCGTGGAGCACTTCCTCGCCCCCTTCGCGCGCGCAGGCAAGGCGCTGACATTCTCGCGCGAGGCGATGGAGCGCCTCGTCGCCTACGACTGGCCCGGAAACATCAGGGAGCTGCGCAATCTGATCGAGCGCCTGCAGATCCTGAAGGAAGGCGAGGTGCGTGCCACGGACCTCACGCCCGAGTTCAGCCGCGTGGTCGCCGCCGCCCCTGCGGCGGGGGAGGAGCGGCCGCTGGGTTCACTCTCCGAGGTCGAGCGCCGGCATGTCGAGCGCGTGCTCAGCGCCACGGGGTGGAACAAGGCGAAGGCGGCGCGGGTGCTGGAGGTGGACATCAAGACCCTGAACAAGAAGATTCGCGACTGCGCTCTCGTGAGGTCAGATTAAGCCGGGGAGGATCTCCGGGTCCTGGGAGCTTCTCCCTGCTGCGTGCCCTTCCCTCCTTTCGACAACGCTCGGTAATTCAATGAGTTAACGTCCCGAAGACCTGGCACCCTCGTTGCCTTATAGAGGGTGCATGAACGCTCAACGCTCCCGATCACGCACGCCTGGTCTCGAGCTACCGAAGCGCCGCATCAAGCTCAAGGAATCGGCCGTCGCGCTGTGGCGGCCGGAGATCGTGCTGGCCAGCAAGATCGATCCCGTCCTCCACAGTCCCGTGGTGACGCTGGGGGCCCCCGCGCTTCGACCGCAGGCCGTGCGAGCGCAGATCGGGACCGTGCGGTCGATGGTGAGCGGTCTCACCGAGACGCGCCAGGCGCTGACGGCCTCGGCCGCCGCCGCGCGCGTACGCGCAGAACACGCGGGCACCGCCCGCGAGCGAGTGTCGGCCGCCATAGCCGCGTATCGCGCGGAAGCGTCGCTGGACGATGTGCTCACGGGTACGTTGCGTGAAGTCACGGCCCTGATGGAGGAGCGAGGACTGCGATGAGCCAGAACACCATCCGGACGTCGAACGTGTACTACATGAACGCCCCCGTGAAGGCGGCGGAGCCGATGCGTGGCCCTCAGGGCTGGGCGCTCCTCACGCTGCGCGCGCGCCGCGCGTGGACCCGTTTGCTCGTGACGCTCATCGAGATCCGTGCCGCCATCCTGCGTCCGGGTCGCGGCTTCCTGGCCGCCGAGGGCACGCTCTTTCTCGACCGCTCGGCCCAGCTGGTGGAGCGCCACCGCCCGCGTCCCCTCCAGCCCGCTCAGGTGCTGGACTTCACGGCCGCCCGCGTGCGGCTGAGACCACTGGCGCGCGCGTGACCGTCGCCGCTGCCGTCGACGCGGGGGCGAGGATCCTCGTGGTGGACGACGACCCCGGCATCAAGGAGCTCGTGGCCGAGGTCCTCGAGAGCCGGGGCTACGCTGTGGCCACCGCCGCCTCCGCCGAGGAGGCGCTGGAGACGATGGCACGCGACCCCTTCGATCTCGTGATCTCGGACTTGAACCTGCCCGGCCTCTCCGGCGCCGTGCTTGCGGCGCACATCGCGCGAGAGTTTCCGGCGCTCGCGCGCCGGGTGCTCCTCCTCACCGGCGATCCCTCCATGCTCGACGGTGTGGTGCCGTATCTGCAGAAGCCCTTCGCCGTTGACGAGATGCTCCGCGCCGTCGCTGCCCGTCTCTCGCGCTCCTAAGTCCCGCTCCCCCGCTTCCCGCCCGTTTGACAACGCGCGCTCCCCCGCGTACGATCGCGCGCGCTAATTGATAATGATTACCAACAAGCGCGCGGCCGTCCTCCCCGGCTCCGGTGCGGCGCTGCGCGCGCGGGGCAAGCGTCTCACGGCGCCGCGCGCGCTCATCCTCGACACCGTGCGTGCCACCGACGCTCACCCCTCCGCCGCCGATGTGTACCGCCGCGTGCGCCGGCGCCTGCCACGGGTGAGCCTGGCCACCGTCTACCGCAATCTCCGGATGCTTGCCGCGGAAGGCTTCCTGCGCGCGCGCGCTCACGACTCGGGCATGCGCTTCGACGGCAACACTGCCGCCCACGACCACTTCACCTGTGTGCGCTGCGGCCGCATCTTCGACGTGCCGCCGCTCGTGCCGCGCGCCGTGCGCGCGCGCGTGGCCTCGAGCACGGGATTCGAGGTCCTCGAGCACCGCAGCGAGTTCTACGGCCGTTGCGCCGGCTGTCGCCGGCACGGCCCCGGCCCTACACCACCAAGGAGGAGCCATGCCAGCACGAAGCCTGAAAGGCAGTAAGAGTGTCGAGAACCTGAAGGAAGCGTTCGCGGGGGAGTCGCAGGCGAACCGGCGGTACCTCTACTTCGCTCGCGTGGCGGACATCGAAGGGTTCCCCGACGTCGCCGGGCTCTTCAAGGACACGGCGGACGCGGAGACGGGCCACGCCTTCGGACACCTCGATTTTCTGAAGGAAGTCGGCGATCCTGCCACCGGGGAGGCCATCGGCAAGACGGAGCTGAACCTCAAGGCCGCCGTGGCCGGCGAGACGTACGAGTACACGCAGATGTATCCCGGCATGGCGAAGACGGCACGTGACGAAGGGTTCATGGAGCTCGCCGAGTGGTTCGAGACGCTCGCCAAGGCTGAGAAGTCGCACGCGGGCCGGTTTGCGAAGGGTCTCAGCCAGATCGCCGGCAAGGATCCCGCGGAGGCGATCTAGCTCTGCCCGCGCGCCGGGCGCGGCGGGCGTGGGGGTGGGGGCGGCTCCGGAAACCCAGAGCAGAGGTTTAGGGG
>JBKKCN010000398.1:0-6469 GCA_046712525.1 Candidatus Rokuibacteriota bacterium | reverse complement strand
GCGGCCTTCGTCCCCGTCGACATGGCGAAGTACGCGCGCGTGTCCGGCGAGATCATGGCCATCCTCGGCGACTTCAGCCCGCTCGTGGAGCCGGTGTCCGTCGACGAGGCCTTCCTGGACCTCACGGGGACCGAGGGGCTGTTCGGCCCCGGCGCGCGCGCGGTGGCTCAGATCAAGGAGCGCATCCGCAGCGAGACGGGGCTCACCGCCTCCGCGGGCGTGGCGGCCAACAAGTTCGTGGCCAAGGTCGCCTCGGACCTGCGCAAGCCTGACGGTCTCGTGGTGGTGGAGGCGGGGACCGAAGCCGCCTTCCTGGCGCCGCTGCCGGTCGCGCGACTCTGGGGCGTGGGCAAAGTCACCGCGCGCGCGCTGGAGTCTCTCGGCATCACGACCATCGCGCAGCTGCAGAAGATGGAGCGCGCGACGCTGGCCCGTCGCTTCGGCGCCCACGGCGGCGATCTGCACGATCTCGCCTTCGGCCGTGACGAGAGGCCCGTGGAGCCCTTCGCGCCTCCGAAGTCGATGGGAGCGGAGACGACCTTTGGAAAGGACACGCGCGACACGGCCCGGCTGCATGCCACGCTGCGCAGTGAGGCGGAGCGGGTGGCGCGTGAGCTGCGTGCTGAAGGCCTCGCGGCCGCCTGCGTGACGCTCAAGCTCCGGTTCGCCGACTTCCGGACGCTCACGCGGCGGCACACCGGTGATCCCACGCAGGACGGCCTCGAGATTTACCGCCGCGCGTGCGCCCTGCTCGCCCGCGAGCCGCTGGTACAGGCCGTGCGTCTCATCGGGGTCTCCGCCTCCACGTTCCGGCCCCAGGACACCGGCCAGCTCGCGCTGCTCGACCCCAACGCGATGCGGCGCGAACGGCTGGCCCGGGTGGTGGACCGGCTCGCGGGTCGGTTTGGCGCCGACGCCGTGGTGCCCGCTGCCCTCGTGCGACCCCCGCGGCGCCCGGCGCCGGGGGCGTGCTAGACTCGCTGAACAACGGTTCATTTCATCCCGGAGGACGGTATGGACAGGCCCATCGCTTACGACAAGCTCGCGCGCGAGGACCACTTCGTGCGGATGTGGGCGCGCGACGTCGGCGAGATGAAGGTCCAGCAAGGGCTGCCGCCGTTTCCCGACCTCGTCGGTCCCGACTCCATGCGCGAGCGCGTGCACGGCATCCTCGTGGGCGAGATGCAGGCGATGGAAGGGGCCGGCCGCACCGTCTACGACTTTCCGGAGGCGCCGTGGGAGTTCACCATGGACATGGCGCGGCAGGTGTGGGACGAGTCGCGCCACGTGGAGACGTATCTGGGCCTGCTCGAGCACCTCGGAGGCCGCCTCGGGGAGTTTCCCGAGACCACCATCCTCTGGCGGTGCGCATGCGCGGAGGATGCCGCCGCGCGCGTGGCGGGCGTGAACCGGGGCCTCGAGGGCCTGGCGTGCGATGTCTTCAACCAGCTCATTCACATCGCGGCCAAGATCGGCGATCCCATCATCGAGCGCTCGGTGGACTACGTGCTCGCGGACGAGATCACGCACGTGCGGATGGTCTCGCGCTGGCTGAACGAGCTCACGCGCGGCAACCCGGAGCGCCGCCGTGCTGCCATCGAGTTCCAGGAATCCATCGACGAGCGCTTCAACCTCGGCGGCACCCGCCAGGACGGCGCGCACGATGTCGTCCCCGTCTCCATCGCCAAGGACGCGCGCCGCCTCGCCGGCTTCACCGACGAGGAGATCGACCGCCTCGTGAAGAGCACCCAGCGCTCGCAGGTCTACTGACATCACGCATCCGCTTTCCGGCCACCATACCGTCGACGACTCCGCGCGGCGCATCCGCAACTATCGCTACGTGGAGGAGCGGATGATGCGGGTCCTCGGCGGCTGGATCGCGCTCACGCCCGAGCTGCCTGCCAAGCTGCTCTTCGGCCGCCACATCTGGGACTGCGCGCAGCACGCGGACGCCTGGGGACGGCGGCTGCCCGAGCTGCGCTCGCCCGCGCAGCAGTCCGAGCCGGCCAACGACGGTGTCGTGCGCGTGATGGACCGGATCGAGAGCGCGGAGGGGCCGCGCCAGACGCCCGAGCGCCTGGCGGGCGTGTACCGCGTGCTGAAGCCGCACCTCGTCACGGTGTACGCGCGCCACCTCGCCGTGACGAACCCGGTGTACGAGCCACCGACGCGTCGAATCCTCACGAGGTGCCTGGAGGAGGAGCAGCGCCACGTCGCCTCCGGAGCCGCGGTGATGGCGGCCATGCTGCGGGACGCCGACGCCGTCGCGCGCGGGAAAGCATGGGAGCAGTCGCTGGCGCGCATGCTGGAGGAGGCGGGGGGCGTCACGGGCGACGTGGCGACGCCGATGATCGACGTGAAGGATGCCGGCGCCGACGCCGCGCTCGTGGCGCAGGACCTCGTGAAGACCCCTCCGCCGTTCGACCCTCGAGTCGTCCCGGAGGATCTCGCCGCCGTCGTGGATGCGCACCGGCGTGCGCTGGAGGCGGGCGACGTCGTCGCCGCCGCCGCGCATGCCGACCTCGCCACCCGTGACACGGTGCTGGCGCCCTACGCCGGGCTCAAGGGCCCGTTCACCGCGTCGCGGGTGATCGCCCTCGCGAAGGTCGGCCGCTATCGCATGGTCAAGGTGAAGCTGGAAGGACCGCGTTCTGTCGCCGTCGTGCAGCAGCGGTGGACGCCGTCGCAGTCAGGATGGCGGGTGAGCGGGGTGGAAGTGGTGCGCTCGGAGCTCGCGTCCCCCTCGCTCGCGTAGTGTTCCGAAGCGTCCTCGTCGCCAACCGTGGGGAGATCGCGCGTCGGGTCTTCCGCGCCTGCCGTGAGCTCGGCCTGCGCACGGTCGCCGTCTACTCCGAAGCCGATCGCGACTCGCCCCACGTCGCGGACGCGGACACCGCGGTCGAGATCGGCCCTCCGCCCGCGCGGCAGAGCTATCTCGACGCCGAGCGCATCCTGGCCGCGGCCCGCACCGCGGGCGCCGACGCCGTGCATCCCGGCTACGGCTTTCTCTCGGAGAACTGGCGCTTCGCCGAGTCCTGCGTGCAGGCGGGGATGACGTTCATCGGCCCTTCCGCGGCCGCCATCCGGGCCATGGGCGACAAGACGGAAGCGCGGCGCCTGATGGCGGCTGCGGGCGTGCCCGTGCTGCCGGGAAGCCCCGGCGCTATCGCCGACGCCGCCGCCGCGGAGGCGCTCGCGGCGGAGATCGGCTTTCCGCTCATTCTCAAGGCCGCCGGCGGTGGCGGCGGCATCGGCATGGCGAAGGTGACGAGGGCGGCCGACCTCGCTGGCGCCTTTGCCACCGCCACGCGGCGCGCGGAGGCGGCCTTCGGCAACGGCGCGGTGTACCTCGAGCGCTATCTGGAGCGGCCCCGTCACATCGAGGTGCAGGTGTTCGGCGACAGCGCCGGCACCGTCGTGCACCTGCACGAGCGCGAGTGCTCGATCCAGCGGCGGCATCAGAAGATCGTCGAGGAATCGCCGGCGCCCCGGCTCACGGCGGCGACCAAAGCGGGGCTGACGACGGCTGCCGTGCGTGGAGCCCGGGCCATCGGCTATGTGAACGCGGGCACCATGGAGTTCCTGGTGGACGGAGCCGGCGACTTCTACTTCCTGGAGATGAACACGCGGCTGCAGGTCGAGCATCCGGTCACCGAGGAGACGACGGGCACGGACATCGTGGTGGAGCAGTTGCGGGTGGCGGCGGGCAAGCCGCTGGCCTGGACGCAGGACACGATCGTCCAGCGCGGCGCTGCGGTCGAATGCCGCGTGTATGCGGAAGACCCCAGCCGGGGCTTCCTGCCCTCGCCGGGGACGATCACGCGGCTGGACCTCCCGCAGGGCGAGGGCATCCGCGTCGAATCGGGCGTGAGGGCGGGCAGCGTGGTCTCCGTCCACTATGACCCGCTGCTCTTCAAGCTCGTCGCGCGCGGCGACAGCAGGGAGCACGCGATCGATCGGATGGCGGGTGCGCTCGCCGTGTGCGTGGTGGAGGGCGTCAAGACCACTATCCCCTTCGTGCAGAAGGTGATGGCGCATCCGGAGTTCCGGCGCGGCACGGTACACACCCAGATGGTCGAACAAGGAGTGTTCAATGGCTGAGGAGATCAAGGCCCACATCACCGGCGTCGTGTTCCAGGTGACGGCAAAGAAGGGTGACAAGGTCGCCGCCGGCGATCCCGTGGTCGTGCTGGAGTCCATGAAGATGGAGATTCCGGTGGAGGCGCCGCGCGCCGGCTCCGTGAAGGAGATGCGCGTGACGGAGGGGCAGACGGTGCAGGAGGGGGATACGATCGCCATCCTCGAATAACCCCGAGCCGGAGGCCTGAGGCCATGACCAACCAGGAGCTGTACGCCTACCACCGTTGGGCCAATCACCGCCTCTTCGACGTCGCCGCCGCCCTCGGCGAGGAAGTGTGCAGGCGCGACGTGGGCAAGCAGTTCAGCTTTCCCACCCTGCGCCGCATGCTCGCGCACATCTACGGCGCCGACGCGCTCTGGCTCGTTCGATGGAAGGGCGCGTCGCTACCGGCAATCCCCGGTGCGGACATCGCCACCATGGCCGACCTGCGCACGAAGTGGGATGCGCTGGAGAGCGAGCAGCGCGCCTTCGTCGACGCGCTCACGCCCACCGACCTCGGCCGTGACGTGCACTACAAGAACACGGAGGGGACGGCCTTCCACACGCCGCTCGGCGTGCTCGTCCAGCACGTCGCTAACCACGCCACCCACCACCGCAGCGAGGTCGCCACCATGCTGACGATGGTGAGCGGCTCGCCGCCCGACACGGGCCTGGTCACGTGGTACCGCGTCACCTCCGGCCAGGCCAAGACATGAGCCTGGAGGATCTTGCCGAAGAGCTCGCCGCCGCGCGCGCCCGCGCGCTGGAGATGGGGGGCGGGGCGGCTGTGGCAAAGCAGCATGCCGCCGGCAAGCTCACCGCCCGCGAGCGCATCGATCGGCTCTTCGACGCCGGCACCTTCACCGAGATCGGCGTGCACGCCACGCATGCCGGCATCGCGCCCGATCTGGCCGGCAAGCACACGCCCGCCGACGGCGTCATCACCGGCTTTGGCAAGGTCGACGGCCGCCTGGCCTCCGTCATTGCCTACGACTTCACCGTCATGGCGGGCTCGATGGGCCGCAATGCGGAGACGAAGTGCAATCGCGCTCGCGAGATCGCCTACACCAAGCGCATCCCGATGATCTGGCTCATCGACTCCGCCGGCGCCCGCATCCAGGAGGCCATCGGCTCCCGCTGGTTCGCCGGCTCCGGCGTCCTCTTCCGTGAGGAATCGATCTACTCGGGCGTGGTGCCGCAGGTGGCGGCCATGGTGGGGCCGGGCGCCGCCGGCACCGCCTACATCCCGGCGCTCGCCGACTTCGTGCCCATGGTGAAGGGGACCAGCAACATGGCCCTCGGCGCCCCGCCGCTGGTGAAGGCGATCGTGGGCGAGGACATCACCGCCGAGGAGCTGGGCGGCTCGAAGATCCACTGCGAGATCTCCGGCGTGGGCGATCTCGAGGTGGAGGACGACGACGCGTGCATCCGCGCTATCAAGGACTACCTGGGCTACTTCCCGTCGCACAACCAGGAGCTGCCGCCCGTCATTGCGTGTGATGACCCGGTGGATCGCCGCGACCCGAGCCTGCTGACGATCATGCCGGACAGCGCGCGCCGCGCCTACGACGTCAAGAAGGTCATCCGCGCGGTGGTGGACCACGGCCGCCTGTTCGAGATCAAGCCCGGCTGGGCGAAGAACATCGTGACGTCGCTCGCCCGCCTGAACGGCCGTCCCGTCGGTATCGTGGCCAACCAACCCATGGTCCTCGGGGGCGCCCTCGACGTCGACTCCGCCGACAAGGCCGCCCGCTTCATCATGCTCTGCGACGCCTTCAACATCCCGCTCGTCTTCTTCCAGGACGTGCCAGGCTTTTTGGTCGGGAGCAAGGTCGAGCGCGCGGGGATCATCCGCCACGGGGCCAAGATGCTGTACGCCGTGAGCGAGGCCACGGTGCCGAAGCTGACGGTCGTCCTCCGGAAGGCGTATGGCGCCGGCTACTTCGTCATGTGCGGCCGGGCGTTCGAGCCCGACCTCATCGTGGCGTGGCCGACGGCAGAGATCAGCGTGATGGGACCCGAAGGCGGGACGAACATCGTCTACCGCAAGGAGATCGCGGCGGCAGCGAACCCCGACGAGGAACGCGCGCGGCGGGTGGAGGACTTCCGCAAGCTGATCTCGCCCTACATCGCGGCGGGCGCCGCGCTCGTCGACGACGTGATCGACCCCCGCGAGACGCGGCCCCTGCTCATCCGCGCCCTGGAGATGGCGAAGACGAAGCGGGTGGACCGGCCGTGGCGCAAGCACGGCGTGATGCCGGTGTGAGTCGAGGAGCGGGGCCGGGGGTTGGGCGGGCGGGGGGGGCGGGGGGGGGGGGGGGGGGGGGGGGGGGGCGGGGGGGGGCCCCA
>JBKKCN010000397.1:0-4119 GCA_046712525.1 Candidatus Rokuibacteriota bacterium | reverse complement strand
TTCCTGCCCTGTACGCGCTCACTCGCACGCGCGTGCACGTTCCGCTCACGCGCATGGCCTCCGTGGTGATTCTCTCCCTCGGCCTCTTCTGGCTCTATCAGCGGATGCTCTCGTGAGACGGGCGCTGGCGGCGGCCGCGCTCGGGCTGACGCTCACGTCCCCCGCCGCGGGCCACGACGTGGAGCGGGCGGAGGCCCTGATCGGTGAGGTCGCCTCCCACCGGCGGGTGGCGGCCGCGGGGCCCACCGAGAGCGACAGGGCGGACGCGATGTTCCGGCTCGGGGAGACGGTGGAGACGCTCGTCGAGGCGCTGAACCGCGACGTGGACGCTCATGGCACGCGCGACCTCTTCGCGGAGCTCGTGGTCAAACGACTGCAGGCGCACGCGCTCAACGTGGCGTGGACACCCGGCGAGAGCCGGTATGTGTACGACCTCGCGGCCTTCCACGATTATCTGCGTCGCGCGCCGCGAGGCACCTGGGCGCCGGAGGCCAAGTTCCGGCTCATGGCACGGCAGTTCTACGCCACGCTCGGCGCCGACCCCGCCGCGCTCCAGGGCACGGATGTCGCCGGGCTGCTGCGCGCGGTGGGCGACGCGGAGCGCTTCCTGAGAGAGCACGCGACGCACCCGCGCGCGAGCACGGTGCGGTTCTTCCTCGCTGTCGATCACTACCGGATCGCGCGGAACGTCACCGACCCGGTGAGAAACAAGGAGCACGAGCGGCGGGCGCGCCAGGCGCTCCAGCAAACGGTGGAGCGCTCGGCGGAAACGTTCGAGGTGCGTGCGGCGCAGACGCTGCTCGAAACGCTCGGCTCCGGCGGGACCGGGCACGCCCGGTAACCGCACCACCGCCATCGCCGGCCGCTACGGACCGCGCGTGTCGTCGAGGGCGTGGGCTGCGCGTCCAGCGCGCGCGCGCCACCAGCACAGGAGCGCGGCGAGAGCGACGAGTCCCGCCGCGCCGTTCACCAGGAACGCACGCTGGACGCCCCAGTGCTCCGCCACGAAGCCCACCCAGAAGGCGCCGATGGGAAACACGCCGCTCGACAACAGCGTGTAGAGGCTCATCACGCGGCCGCGGAGCGCATCCGGCGCGCGGAGCTGGAGCGACGTGTTGCAGCCCGCCATCACCATCGTGCCCGCGAAGCCGGTGATCGCGAGCAGCCCTGCGGCAAGGCCGAACCAGCGTGTGAACGCGAGCCCCACCAGCCCGCTCAGCGCCACCGACAGCGCGATCGCGATCATGCCCGGGCGCAGCGCGGTCGCGCTCAGCGCGCCCAGCGACAGGCCCGCGGCGAGCGCGCCCACGCCGAGGCACGCCATCAGCAGCCCGAAGCCCTCGGCGCCCATGCCCAGTCGATCCCGCGCGAGCAGCGGAACGTAGACGCTGAAGTTGAAGACGCAGAAGCTCAGGATGATCTGCAGCCCCATGATGAGACGCACCGCCGGCGTCTGGAGGGAATAGCGCAGCCCCTCGAGGATGTCCTCGACGAATGTGCGCCCCGCCACACGCGGCACGGGGCGGCGGCCGGGGATGAGCGCCAGCATCATGATCGCGAACACGAAGGCGATGGCGTTCAGAAAGAAGCCGGGCGAGAGACCGACGCGCGCGATGAGGATGCCCGCAATGGAGGGGCCGATGATCCGCGCGCCGTTGAAGGCGGCCGAGTTGAGGCCGACGGCGCTGGTCACGTTGGCGCGGCCCACCAGCTCCATGACGAGCGACTGGCGGGCGGGCTGATCGATGGCGCTCATGATCCCCCACATCACCGCCACCACCAGCACGTGCCAGTAGCGCGCATGCCCGCTCCACGCGAGGAGTCCGAGCGTCAGGGCCAGCACGCACTGCGTGCTCTGGGTGACGAAGAGCAGCGTGCGGCGCGTGACGCGGTCCGCGAGCACGCCCGTGAAGAGGGAGAAGAGCAGGATCGGCCCGAACTGCAGGGTCGACGTCAGCCCCAGCAGGAAGGGAGAGTTCGTCAGCTGCAGCACCAGCCAGGACTGCGTGACGGTCTGCATCCACGTCCCCGTCTGGGCGACGAGGGTGCCGATGAAGTAGACACGGTAGTCCCGCTGGCCAAGCGCGCGGAGCCCGGCGGGAAGCAGCATGTCGTGTCAGACTAGCCCGGTTTCGGCTCTCGATGCTCCAAAGGGAGGGCTTGACGTCGCGCGCGTGGCATGTTGTCTCTACCAACTATGAAGGCGAACGACGCCACGCTGAGTCGGCAGGCGAAAGAGCTGCAGGACGCGCTCGCGGAGTTCATTCGCGTCTACCAGTTCCGGGACCGTGATCGCATCTGCTGCCACGACGTCTCGGTCACCCAGTGCTATGCGCTGGACGCGCTCGTGCGCCGCGATCTCGCCACGATGAACGAGCTGGCGGCGGACCTGTGCCTGGACAAGAGCACCGCGAGCCGCGTGGTAGCCACGCTCGAACGCAAGGGCTACGTCGCCCGCGCCACGCATCCGCGCGACGGCCGCTCGGTGGTGCTGACGGTCACCGCGGCCGGCCGGCGCCTGGTGGAACGGATCCTCGGCGACCTCGTCGAGGAGAAGAAGCGGCTGCTCGCGGAGTTTCCCGAGGACGTACGCGAGTCGGCCGCCGGGCTCATCCAGCGTCTCACCAGCGCCAGCCGCCGCCGCAACGCCTGGGCGCCGCCGGTCAAGCGACCGGCCTGAATCCCCGTGACGTCTGTATGCGACTTTAGGATTGTCCAACCTGTTGTCGGCAACAACTAATAGGAGGCCGGCGATGAACGACGGCTGGAAGCAGCGGGTCGGGGTGATCGGGGCCGGCCCCATCGGGCTGGCGGCGGCCGCGCATCTGGTAATGAAAGGCACGACGCCGATCGTCTTCGAGGCCGGCGACTCCGTGGGCGCCGCCGTCCGCTCGTGGGGCCACGTCCAGGTCTTCTCGCCGTGGCGATACAACGTGGATCCTGTGGCGCGCGCGATGCTCGAGGGCGCCGGCTGGAAGGACCCGGACGGTGACGCGCTCCCGACGGGGGCCGAGCTCGTCGCCGACTACCTGCGCCCACTCGCTGCGCTTCCCGAGATCGCGCCGCACGTGCGCCTCGGTGCGCGCGTGGTGGCAATCGCCCGCGCCGGCTTCGACAAGATGAAGTCGCCGGGCCGCGAGGAGGCGCCGTTCGAGGTGCGTGTCCGCTCCGTCGGCGGCGAAGAGACGGTGCTCGTGCGCGCGGTGATCGATGCCGCGGGCACCTACGGAGTGCCGAACCCGCTCGGGGTCAACGGTCTGCCCGCCATCGGCGAGGTGGAGAGCCGGAGCCGGATCTTCTACGGGATCCCTGATGTGCTCGGCCTTCATCGCGCGCGCTATGCGGGGCGTGCCACGCTGGTCGTAGGCAGCGGGCACTCGGCCTTCAATGCGCTGTTGGACCTCTCGGAGCTGGCCGGCGCCGCGCCGGCCACGACGATCACGTGGGCCGTGCGACGCCGCGACGTCGGCGCAATGTATGGCGGCGGCGCGGAGGATGCCCTGCCCGCGCGCGGCAGCCTCGGGGCACGTCTGCGCACGCTCGTCGATACGGGACAGGTCCAGCTCGTGACGGGCTTCCGCACCGCCGAGCTCCGGCGTGACGGCACCGGCGTGCGCGTCGTCGACGCGGACGCTCGCGCCATCGGTCCCTTCGACGAGATCGTGGCGGTCACCGGCTTCCGCCCCGACCTCGCGATGCTCGGCGAGCTGCGCCTGGACCTCGACCCCGCGGTGGAGAGCCCGCGCGCGCTCGCCTCCCTCATCGATCCCAACATCCACAGCTGTGGCACCGTGCCGCCGCCCGGCGCCAACGCGCTTCGTCACCCCGAGAGCGGGTTCTACGTGGGGGGGATGAAGAGCTACGGCCGCGCGCCGACATTCCTCATGCTCACGGGGTACGAGCAGGTCCGCTCCGTCGTCGCGGAGCTCACCGGGGATCGCGAGAGCGCTCGCCGCGTGGAGCTGACGCTTCCCGCCACCGGTGTGTGCTCATCGACGTCGCCCGGCGCCACCGCGTCCTGCGGCACCGACGCGGTGGACTCGGCCCCGAGCGCATGCTGTGCGCCGAGCGCGCCGGTCGTCACGACCCTGGGGCGTCCGCGAGAACGCGCGACGCCGT
>JBKKCN010000396.1:0-3303 GCA_046712525.1 Candidatus Rokuibacteriota bacterium | reverse complement strand
CGTCGAATGGTGGCGGTGCCATACGCGAGCGCGGCCACCGCCTGCGCGCCGCCCACGCGGTAGCCTTCCGTCACGCCCGCGATGCGGGCGGCGGCGAGAATCACGGGATGGACGCCGCCGTCGCGGCCCGGCGGCGTCACGAGGACGATCTCGCGCACGCCCGCCACCCGCGCGGGCACCGCCGTCATGAGCACGGTGGAGGGATACGCGGCACGCCCGCCCGGCACGTAGATGCCGACGCGATCGAGCGGCCGCACGTCCTGACCGAGGATGGAGCCGTGCTCGTCCGTCATGCGCCACGACTTCGGCATCGCCGCCGAGTGATAGCGCTCGATGCGCTCCGCCGCGTAGCCGAGCGCCGCCCGCGCCGCCGGCTCCAGCGCGCGCTCCGCCGCCTCGAATTCCGCGGGCGCAATGGCGAGCACGCCCGCCCCCGCCGCCCGGAAGCCGTCGAAGCGCTCCGTGTACTCGAGGAGGGCGGCGTCGCCGCGCGCCCGCACGCCGGCCACGATGCCGTCCACGGCAACCACCACGTCGGCCGCAATATCGGAGGGCGGCCGCTCCACCGCGCTCACCACCGCATCGATGCCGAGCATACGTACATCGAGGGTTTTCATCACCGGTGCGCCCGCATCTCGTCGATGAGCTTGGCCACCGCCGCGTACTCGGTCTTCATGGAGGCGCGGTTGACGATCAGACGCGCCGTCGAGCGCGCGATCTCCGCCACTTCCACGAGGCCGTTGGCGCGCAGCGTCTCCCCGGACTGCACGAGGTCCACGATGCGCTCGGCGAGCCCGACGAGCGGCGCCAGCTCGATGGACCCATCCAGCCGCACGATCTCCACCTGAATGCCGCGCGCCGAGAAGTACGCCTCTGTCAGGCGCGGATACTTCGTGGCCACGCGCACCCACGACCACTTGGAGGGGTCGTCGCGCTCGAAGAGCGCCCGGGGCTCCGCCACCACGAGACGGCAGAAACCGAAGCCGAGGTCGAGCGGCTCGTAAACGTCGGGCTCCTGCTCGAGCAGGATGTCCTTGCCCACGATACCGAGGTCGGCCGCGCCGTAGATGACATAGGCGGGCACATCCGCGGGCTTGAGGAACAGCATGTCGAGGCCGCGCCCCTCGTCGGTGAAGACGAGCTTGCGCGAGCCCTCCTCGATGCCTTCCACCCCCAGCGCGCGCAGGAGGTCGAGAGCGGGATCGAGGAGCCGGCCCTTGGGCAGCGCGAGGGTGAGCCGGCTCTTCACGGCTTTCGCACGATGCGGGCGCCGAGCGCGCCCAGCTTCGTCTCCAGCTTCTCGTAGCCGCGGTCGAGGTGGTAGATGCGCGACACCACCGTGCGGCCCTCAGCCGCGATGCCCGCCAGCACGAGGGCGGCGGAGGCGCGCAGGTCGGAGGCCATCACGGGAGCGCCGGAGTACTGCTCCACGCCGCGAATGACGGCGATGGACCCGTCCGTCTCGATGTGTGCGCCCATGCGCGCCAGCTCGGCCGCGTGCATGAAGCGGTTCTCGAAGATGGTCTCCGTGACGCGCGACTGGCCGTCGGCGAGGCCGAGCAGCGTCATGAGCTGCGCCTGCATGTCGGTAGGAAAGCCCGGATACGGGCTTGTGGTGACATCGGCGGCGCGGGGGCGCCCTTCCGCGCGCACGCGCACGGACGTCGGCCCCACCTCGAGCGACACGCCGCACTCCTCGAGCTTGGCGAGCACCGACGACAGGTGATCGGGGACGAGATCCGTCACGAGCACGTCACCGCGCGTGATGGCCGCCGCCACCAGGAGCGTGCCCGCCTCGATGCGGTCCGCCACCACGCGGTGCGTGGCCCCGCCCAGCTCCTTGACACCTTCGATCTCGACGCGCCCGGTGCCCACGCCGTCCAGGCGCGCGCCCATGGCGGTGAGAAGCGCGGCGAGGTCGGCCACCTCCGGCTCGCGCGCGGCGTTCTCGATGACCGTGGTGCCCTCGGCAAGGGCGGCCGCCATCATGAGGTTCTCGGTGCCCGTCACCGTGACGAGATCGGTCGTGATGCGCGCGCCCTTCAATCGCTTCGCGCGCGCGACCACAAACCCGTTCTCGATGGCGATGTCGGCGCCCAGCTTGGCGAGGCCCTTGAGGTGCTGGTCGATCGGACGCACGCCGATCGCGCACCCACCGGGCAGCGCCACGCGCGCCGAGCCGTGGCGCGCGACGAGCGGGCCCAGCACGAGCACCGAGGCGCGCATGGTCGAGACGAGCTCGTAGGGCGCGAGGTCGTTCGTCACCGTGGGCACCGTCACCGTCGTCTCACGGCCCTGCGTGGCGACGGTGGCCCCGAGCGACTGGAGCAGCTTGAGCATCGTGCGCACGTCACCGAGGGCAGGGACGTTGAGCAGGCGCACGGGGTGCGCCGTGAGCAGTCCCGCCGCCAGCGCCGGTAGCGCCGCGTTCTTCGCCGCGCTCACAGACACCGTTCCCTTGAGCGGCACGCCGCCTTCGATCTCCAGATGCGCCGGCATCACGCCACCTCCGCGGGGGCTCGCCCCGCCACGAAACGCTCGACACCGGCGAGATCGCGCCGGAGCGATACCTGCGTGAACTCGGCCGCTTCCAGCAGCGCCGCCACCCGGCGCGCCTGCTCGCCGCCCGCCGTCTCGAGGACCAGGGGTCCTCCCGGCCGCAGGTGTGCGCGCGCCCCCGCCACCAGGGGGCGGATCACGTCGAGCCCGTCGGCGCCGCCGTCGATCGCGACGCGCGGCTCGAACTGGGCCACCTCCGGCGGCAGCGCCGCCAGCATGGCGGCGTCGAGATAGGGCGGGTTGGAGACGATGAGATCGGCGCGCACGTCGCCGAGTGGAGCGAAGAGGTCGCCGACGAGCACGCGCACGCGCCCCCCGAGGTCCGCGGTGTTGGCGCGCGCCACCGCCGCCGCCTGCGCGGAGCGCTCGAGAGCGATGACGCGCGCCGCCGGCCGTTCCGCCACGATTGCGCACGCGATGCATCCGGAGCCGGTGCCGACGTCCACCACGAGCGGCTCTCCTGCCGGCAGCAGCTCGAGCGCCCACTCCACCAGGACTTCCGTCTCCGGCCGCGGCACGAGGACCGTTTGGGTAACAGCGACGCGAATACCGCGGAACTCCTGGCTGCCGATGATCTGCTGCAACGGCTCGCGGCGGGCGCGGCGCGCGAGCGCCGCGGCATAACAAGAAGCCACATCCCCGTCCACCGCTCGTAACGGCGCCATCCGCAGCGCCAGGCGCGGCACCGCCAGGCAATGGGCGAGCAGCCACTCGGCGTCCACGCGCGGCGTCTCCACGCCGGCG
>JBKKCN010000395.1:0-17988 GCA_046712525.1 Candidatus Rokuibacteriota bacterium | reverse complement strand
GCGCCGCGCGCCGCGGCCCGGGAGCGCACACCCGCGCCCGCTCCCGAGCCGGCCGCTCCCCGCGCGCGGCTCATCAAGAAAGCGCCGAGCGCGGAGGTGCGCACGCTCCGCAAGCGCGTGGAAGAGGTCGAGAAGAAGATCCAGGCGCTGGAGGCGAGGCTGGAGGAGATCTCGACGGCCCTGAGCGATCCCGCGCTGTACACCGATGGTGACCGGGTGCGCGCCGTCTCCAGTGAGCGCAAGAGTGCCGAAGAGCAGATGACGTGGCTCATGCGGGAGTGGGAGAGCTTGTCCACCGAGCTCGCCGCGCGTGGCTGAGTACTGGGTGCCCGTCGATCCCGACGAGCTCAAGCGCCAGCGCGCGAAGGCGCGCGAGCTGCGTGACAGTCAGTGGTGGAAGCGGCGCCTGTCCACCGGGGTGTGCTACTACTGCCGGCGTCAGGTGGGCGTGAAGGCGCTCACCATGGATCACATCGTTCCCCTCGGCCGGGGCGGCGCCTCCCGCCGCGGCAACGTCGCCCCCGCGTGCAAGGACTGCAACAACCGCAAGAAAGGGATGCTGCCCATCGAGTGGCGCGAGTATCTGGACCGCCTCGGCCACGAGGAGTAGAGTCAGGGGGCCGTGGCTCGTGACATTGGGATCCGGCACAAGCTCGTCCTTCTCACCCTCGTCATCGTGGTCGTGGTGTCGTTCGCGTTCACGGCCCTCCATCTGGTCCTCTCCCGCTCCTGGGTCGAAGAGGACCTCAAAAAGCGCGCCATCAACTTCGCGCGCGAGGTGGCCGCCACCATCGGCGACCGGCGCGAGTTCGAGAGCAGCACCATGCTCGGCCGCCAGATCGAGCAGATCATGGCCGTGCGCCAGAACGTCCTGCAGCTCGACATCCTCGCCTTCGCCTCCGGCGGCACCACCGTCATCGCCACCAGCGACGCCATGCACCGGCTGCCCTTCGATCGCCGGGACGCCACGCAGGTGGCGCGCGGCCATGTGCTCTCGCGGCTCGTCAGCGAGGAGCCGGGCCGCTACTGGGAGGTAATGGCGCCCGTCACCCTCGACGGCGCCGTGGTGGGCGCGGTGGCGGCGAAGTTCTCCCTCGAGGAGGCGGACGCCCTCGCTGCGCGCGCGCGCCGGTGGGCGTTGCTGCTTGCCGCCTGCTCGGCCGTCCTCATGGGGTTGCTCATGGGCCTCGCCGTACACGTCATCGTCACGCGGCCGCTGGGCGCCATCCTCGCCGCGGTGGCGCGCGTCAAGGGAGGCGACCGTGACGCCACCGTGCGCGTCGCTGCGGGCGACGAGATCGGCAGCCTTGCGGGCCACTTCAACGAGATGATGGCGCGCGTCAACCAGTTCAGCCGCGAGCTCGAGAGCAGGGTGCAGATGGCGACGGGCGAGCTCGACCGGCGATACTCGGAGGTGCGCCGCCTCAACGAGCAGCTCCTCTCGATGCAGAAGAGTCTCGTGCAGAGCGAGCGCCTTGCCCTCCTCGGCCGCATGATGGCGCAGGTCGCGCACGAGGTGGGCACGCCGCTGCATTCGGTGGCCGGCCATCTCGAGCTGCTGCGGCGCGATCTGCCCGCTCACGTCGTGAGCGCGGATGCGGCGCGGCGCCTCGCCATCGTGGACGCGCAGGTGGCACGCGTGATCGAGATCATCGCTGAGCTGCTGGACGTCACGCGGCGTGTGCCCGCGGAGCGCGGGGTGGTGGACGTGAACCGCCTTGTCGCCGACACCTCGGACCTCCTGCGTCCCGCCTTCGACGGCGCCGGCCTCACCCTCGACATCGCCCTCGCCCCCCGGCGGCCGCTGGTGAGCGGGCACGCGGGGCAGCTCCAGCAGGTGGTGCTGAATCTCCTCACCAACGCGCTCGACGCCACGCCGCGCGGGGGTCGCGTGAGCGTGGTCACGCGCGTGGCGTCGCGCGAGGTGGTCACGGACGTCAGTGACACGGGCCCGGGTATTCCCCTCGCGGAGCGCAAGGAAATCTTCGAGGCCTTCTTCTCCACCAAGCAGCCGGGGCTCGGCACCGGGCTCGGCCTCTTCATCTCCTCCCAGATCGTGCGCGAGCACGGCGGCCGCATCGACCTCGAGAGCGAGGAAGGGGCGGGGAGCACGTTCTCGGTGGCGCTGCCCGCGGCGGCGGAGACGGCGTGAGCGGCGCGCCCGCGCTCCTCGTCGCTGACGACGATCTCGTGGCGCGGGACCTCCTCGTGGAGGTGCTGGAGCGCGAAGGGTACCGCGTGCGCGCGGCGGGAGGCGGCGAGCAGTGTCTTCGGCTGGCGGCGGAAGAGCCGTTCGATCTCGCCCTCGTCGACCTCCGCATGCCGGATCTCGACGGCCTCGCCGTGCTGAAGCGGCTCGCCGCCCTGCAGCCGGAGCTGCCCGTGCTCATCCTCACCGCCTTCGCCACCATCGACACCGCCATCGAGGCCATCGGCGCCGGCGCCTGCGATTACCTCTCGAAGCCCTTCCGCATGGACGAGATCCGGCTCGTCGTGCGTCGCACGCTCGCCGCCCAGCAGATCATCCGCGAGCACCGCGACTATCGCCAGGAGCTGCGCGACCGGTACCGCATGGAGAACTTCGTGGGCCAGTCACCCGACGTGGTCGCCATCTACAAGCTGGTGGCGCGGGTGGCGCGGCTGGACACCACTGTGCTCATCACGGGGGAGACGGGGACCGGCAAGGAGCTCGTCGCGCGCGCCCTCCACTACGCCAGCCACCGGAGCGAGCGCGCCTTCGTGGTGGTCGATTGCACCGCGCTCGCGGAGACACTCTTCGAGTCGGAGCTGTTCGGTCACGAGCGGGGCGCGTTCACGGGCGCCACCGCCGCCCGCCGCGGCCTCTTCGAAACCGCCAGCGGCGGCACCTGTCTGCTCGACGAGATCGGAGAGCTGTCACCCACGCTGCAGGCCAAGCTCCTGCGTGTTCTACAGGAGCGCGCCATCCGGCGCCTCGGCGGCAACGACCTCATTCCCGTCGATCTGCGCATCATCGCGGCCACGAACCGCAAGCTGAAGAAGCTCGTGGAGGAGGGCCGCTTTCGGGAGGATCTCTACTACCGGCTTCACGTGGTGACCATCGCGGTGCCGCCGCTACGGGAGCGCACGGATGACATCCCGTTGCTGGTCCGCCACTTCCTCGAGAAGTACGCGGGCGCGGCGGAGCGGCCGGTGCCGCTCGTGAGTCCGGAGACGATGGGGCTGCTGACCGCCTACGCGTGGCCCGGCAACGTGCGTGAGCTCGAGCACGCCCTCGAGCGCGCGGTGGCGCTGGGGCCGTCGCCGCTCCTGCTGCCGGACGATTTGCCCCCCGAGGTGCGCGGCGCCGCCGCCGATCCCACCGCGCCCAAGAGTGCGCTCACCCTCGAGGAGATGAAGCGCTGGTACGTGGCCAAGGTCATCGCCGACTGCGGGGGCAACAAGGTGCGCGCGGCGGAAACGCTCGGCATCGATCGCCGCACGCTCTACCGTATCCTCGAGCGCGAAGGAGAGGAGGAGCCCGGCCCGTGATTCGCTCTCTCGCGCTGCTCGTGACCACCACGCTCGTCGCCGGCTGCGCGTCCGTCCCCGTCGTGACGGAGCGCGGCGACGTCATCCGTAGGATCGTCAACTCCACCGTGCAGCTGCGCTCCGAGCGCGAGGGCGTTCGTCGCTCCGCCTCGGGCGTCGTCATTGCCTCCGACGTCGCCACCCGGCGCTCGTGGATTCTCACCACGCGGCACTTTCTCGACGCGCGCGAGAGCCAGCCCGTCTCCGTGAGCCGCGGCGCCGTGCGCGCAGTGGCGAGGGTGGCGGTCCTCGGCACCGACGTGGATCTCGCCATCCTCGAGATTCCCGGCGTCGCCCTCCCCGGCGTCACTCTCAAGGATGTCGTGCAGCTCGGTGACGAGGTGTGGGTGGTGGCGTTTCCGTGGGGGCGGCGGCTCACCGTGGTGAGCGGGATCGTCAGCCAGCTCACGGGCGACGACGGTGAGGCGGTGGTCGCGGGCGCGCCACGCATGGTGGACGCCTCGGTCAGCTACGGCTCCAGCGGCGGCGGCGTGTTCGACGCCGCCACCGGCGCCCTCATCGGGATCGTCGAAGGCTACCGCACGGCTCGGATGACGACGAAGGAAGAGCGCACCCTCGAGATTCCGGTGGCCGGGGAGACGACGCTCATCTCGTCGCAGATGATCCGGAGCTTCCTGGCGACGACGTCGGTACCCGGCGTGGCGGATAAATAGAAGGGCGCGCGCCAGGAGCGCGTGCCCTTCTATTGATGCTCCGCTATTCCGAGATCACGAAGATGGTGGCGACGTTCTTGCCGTCACGCTCCTCGAAGGACGCTTTGACTTTCGAGCCCTCCTTGAGTCCATCGATGGAAACCCCTTCCGCGATCCAGAGCTTGGTACCGTCCTCGAGCACGACCATGCGGTCATTCGTGTCCATCGACTTGACCTTGCCCTCGACGTCACCGGCCCACGCGGCGCCGGCGGACACGACGAGGAGTAACGCGAGCACGATCCCGAGCGTCTTCGACATATGCAGCCTCCTTTGCGGAATGTGCAACCCGCAGGAGGCTCGCAAGGCGGATGCCATCGACGCCGCACGCTGACGGCCTGATATCCGACGCTCTCGCGGGCCGCCCCCGCCCGGCGTGTGGCGTTCTTGCCGGATGCGCCACAACCCTGCCACAGCGCTGTACGAGACATTGGACATTGACCGTGTGCGGGCCGGGGCCGTGAAATGGCGACGCTCGGCGATATCGAGCGTGCCGCTCACTCCCAACTTCAGGAGGTGCTCCATGATTAACCCGCTCGCATTCGTTCCCGTCGCCGTCACGCTACTGATCGCGCCCGCGCTCGCCGCCACCGTCACCCGCACGGAGACGATCACGGTCTCGGCGCCCGTGGGCGGCAAGGTGAACATCAACACTGCGTCCGTGAAGGACCTCATGACGCTCACCGGAGTCGGCAAGAAGGTGGCGGAAAGGATCGTCGAGTACCGCGGCGCGCACGGCGCGTTCAGGAAGGCCGAGGATGTCCGCAAGGTGGACGGCCTCGGCGACGCGCTGTGGGAGCGCAACAAGGACCGCATCGTGGTGAAGTAACGGCGGCTGCGCCCAAATTTTTATTTGGAGACGGAATTTCCTAGGGGTACGATGAATCTCGAAATCGGCCGGAGCGTAGCAGCGCTCCATCAGCGACCCCGCCGGCAATTCCGCCGTCGGTTGACGTGGCCGAGCCTCGGGCCGGGAGTCGGCATCCGGTTCTAGGTAGGTGGGAACTGGGCCCGCGTGGTGGCCTTGCCGAGAATAGGAGGTGATCCAGCCGATGTGTTCCTCTACGGTGATCTGTGAGGTGGTTGCCTCCTAGGCAGGATCCACGCTAGCTCGGGTGGAACGCCTGGGAGTCCAGGCACCACCGGCCCCGACGGTCCCGCTTCACCAGCGGGGCGGCGCGACGCGCGAGTAAAAGTTTCACGCGCCGCAGCCACCGTCGGGGCTCTTAATTTTATCTGCCTTTGTCGTCGCCCGCGCCTCGCTCCCCACCGCTACCGGTCGAGCCTCAGATAAAAGCGCGCGCGTGGTGGTACGGTTTTTATCGGCATCCGGCTTCGCCGGAATCCGGACAGAGGAATGGCCCGCTGGAAACCGTTGCGGATTTCCGGCGGGCCATGCCTGTGCTACCGCGGTGGTTAGGCCGCGGCTCTAACGACGATCGTTAGGCTTTGCGGACGTTGGCGGCCTGCAGGCCCTTGGGGCCGCGGGTCACTTCGAACTCCACCCGCTCACCTTCGGTGAGGGACTTGAAGCCCTGCGCCTGGATGGCGCTGAAGTGCACGAACACGTCCTCGCCACCCTCCTGGGTGATGAAGCCGAAGCCCTTCGCGTCGTTGAACCACTTGACCGTTCCCTGTGCCATGTTCTTGTGTCCTTCTTCTTTGCCGTCGAACGCTTGCGCGCCTGACGTTCCGGTAGAGCCGCCTTGTGGCGGCTCTCCGCTTGTTAGTCGGAGCCGCACGCTCCGGTGGTGCCGGCAGTACGCCGGAGTTTGTAGCTCAGTTGCGCGTTGCGGCCGCCAGAACGGCGTTGTGCCGCGGGACCGGGTGACCCAGATGCCGCTCGATCGCACGCAGCTGGTCCTGCTCCTCGGGCGCAGCAAAACTCGAGGCTTGCCCGCTCGCTTCAGCGCGAGCGGTGCGCCCGATCCGGTGGATGTAGTCCTCCGGCGTATGCGGTAGGTCGAAATTGACGACGTGCATGATATCCGGCACGTCGATGCCTCGCGCCGCGATGTCGGTCGCGACGAGGACTTGGTAGCGGCCCGCTTTGAAGCCGTCGAGGGCTTCACGGCGCTGGGCCATGGTGCGATCCGCATGGATACGAGTCACGCGATGGCCGGCGGCGCCCACCGCGCGCGCGAGGCGATCCGCGCGATGCTTGGTGCGGGTGAAGACGAGCGTGCGGCCACGCTGTTCGCCGAGCAGCTTCATCAGCAGCGCAGGCTTGTCCCGACCTTCCGAGCGGTACAGCACCTGCGTCACCTTCGCCACGGGCTTGGCGGTGCTGCCCACCTCCACGCGCACGGGGCGCGAGAGATGATGCTTCACGAGCCGGTCCACTTCGGGCGGCATCGTCGCCGAGAAGCACAGCGTCTGCCGATCGAGCGGCGTCATGACGAGGATGCGCTCCACCTGGGGCGCGAAGCCCATGTCGAGCATGCGGTCCGCCTCGTCGAGCACCACGAAGCGCACGCCACCCAGCGACACCGTGCGGCGCTCGAGGAAATCGAAAAGCCGCCCCGGGGTGGCGACGATGATGTCGGGACGCTTGGCGAGGGCCGTCGCCTGCGGGCCCATCGACTCACCGCCGATGATGACCGCCGTGCGCAGCCCTTGCGCGGACCCGAGGATGTCGAAGTGCTGGGCGATCTGCAGCGCCAGCTCGCGCGTGGGCGCGAGCACGAGGGCGCGCGCGCCCCCTGACGTTTTCGGCGTGGCCTTGAGTCGCTCGATGAGCGGTATGGCAAAGGCAGCTGTCTTACCGGTGCCCGTCTGGGCGCAGCCGATGAGATCGCGTCCTTCCAGGATGGGGCCGATCGCCTCCGCCTGGATGGGGGTGGGAATGGAGAATCCCGCCCTGGCGATGGCGTCGAGCATCGCCGGAGTGAGCGGGAGATCAGTGAACGAACAAATCATGATTGACCTTTCTGGATCTGGTAGGAGCTTTTGAGCACCCGGGCCCATGGCCGGGCCCGGGCGGAAGCGACAGGGGGTACCTAAACCTTCCGGACGTTGGCTGCCTGAAGACCCTTGGGGCCGCGCGTGACCTCGAACTCTACACGGTCACCTTCGACCAGGGACTTGAAGCCCTGGGCCTGGATCGCGCTGTAGTGGACGAACACGTCTTCCCCGCCTTCCTGCGTGATGAAGCCATAGCCCTTGGCGTCGTTAAACCACTTCACCTGTCCCTGTGCCATTGCCGAAACCTCTCTTCGGGCCTTCAGCCCCTGCGTGCTCCCGCGGTGATCGCGGGGATGCCCGCCGGTATTGGCAGGCAAACAAAAACGCCGCGCGACCTGGGTCCGCGCGGCGTCTGTCTCGATCTCTTCAATCGGTACCTTTATTCCGTCGTTGAACCAGAACCGCAGCAAGAATTACATGGGGCCGCCGCCAAGTCAACGGAAATCTAGTTCCCGGCCTCGATTTCCCTGGTGACCGGTCGGGAGCCGTTCTTCGTGCCCAGCCAGCCCGGGATCGCCACCGAGAACCGCCCCGCGGTTCCGCCGGCCACGACGACGTGAATCTCCTCGGTGGACGGAAACTTCGGGATCATGGTGCCGGGCGCGGGCGGGGTCTTGTATCTCAGATTTGTTCCCTCGCCGTGGTCGGCGTCGGGGGCGAGGGAGGCGTACGGAACGCGGATCGTCTCGTGGAGATGTCGCGTGAGGTCGTCGCGGCTCCAGCCGTCGTCGGCGATCGTGCGTGCGTGCTCGGGCCCCACCACGAGCATCGTGTGCGAGTATAGGGGAAAGGTCTTGCTGTTCCACAGCGTCGCCATCGACCATCCGAGCGAGCCCGCCAGGCTGCGTGCGGTGCGGCTGGCGTGGTCGGAGATGCCGTGAGGAGCGTCGCCCGCAAAGAGCGTGACCGCGCTCACCCCCGCCCTCACGCCGCGCGAGACAGCGTACGGCGGCCACGGGCTGGCCTCCTCGTGCTCGGCGATGCAGTAGGTGTAGCGGCCGGGATGGCCGAACGTGGACATCGAGATCTCACCCGGCCGCACGCCACCGATGTTGATCATCAGCAGCCGCAAAGCCCGCCCGATGGTGGCGTTCGCGCGGTAGCCGGGGCCGAAGACGCCGAAGGAGGCGTTCATCCCGATGCGCGCGCGGATGGGGCCGTTGACGACGATGAGCGGCGCGGAGAAATGGGTGGATGTCGACACGCCATGCAGGTTGAAGTCGGGATCGCACGCACATTCAGCGGCCGCGATCACGACGGGCAGATAGTCGGGCCGGCAGCCCGCCATCACCGCGTTGACGGCCGCCTTCTCGACGGTGAGGCGGCCATAGTTGGGCGCCATCTCGCCCAGCAGCTCATCACGCGCGCGCGTGGTCCCCGCGAGCATCCGCTCCACGCGCTCGCGCGTGGGCGGCACCACGGGCAGCCCGTCGGTAACGCCCTTGTCGAACCACGTCTCGAACTCGTCGTCGGTTGTCATGACAGCGGCGTGATGCTATACGTGCCGTCCATTTTTGCCAATGACCCCCGTGCAGAAGGCGCACACATGCGGCGGGTGTTCGTGGCGCATCGAAGGGCCTGCGACCGGTGTCGACCCGAGCCCCGGGCAGCTCTCCGCGGGGGTGTCGCGGGGGTGAGCGGTGGCAGTTGCGGTCCCCCTTGTCGGTGCCCTCGCGGCCGCGTGACACTCGCGCGTCAGCCAGGGTGCCACAATGTACCCGCGCACTGCCCCGGAGCCCTCAAGATGGCGGTCCAAACGAGCGCCGGATTCGCGCCGGAACGCGGCCGGTTTGGGCGCGTCGGCAGACAATCTTGCCGCCGACGGCAAGCAGTTGAAAATGTTTTCCTTTTCGCGGCATCCACGGTCTCCCCGCGCGCGCCCTGCGACGGGCTGAAAGAGGGGCTAAAGGCTCGGAAAATCGGTGTTTTTGTTTGGATGTGGCACGGACTGTGCTACTGTTTGGACGGCCAACAGCCTGGTAACCCTGACTAAATGGAGTGCTGATGTTCTACAACCTGCTCGCCGGAATGTTCTCGAACGACCTCGCCATCGATCTCGGCACCGCCAACACGCTGGTGTATGTGCGCGGCGAAGGCATCGTGCTCAACGAGCCGTCGATCGTCGCCATTCACCAGGCGGATCACTCCGTGCTCGCGGTGGGTCACGAGGCGAAGGCCATGCTGGGCCGCACGCCCGGCAACATCGTGGCCATCCGGCCCTTGAAGGACGGCGTGATCGCCGACTTCGACGTCACCGAGAAGATGCTGCACTACTTCATCTCCAAGGTGCATCGCCGCCGCACGCTCGTGCGCCCACGCATCGTCATCGGCGTACCTTCCGGTATCACGCAGGTCGAAAAGCGCGCCGTCCGCGATTCGGCCATGCAGGCGGGCGCCCGCGAGGTGTACTTGATCGAGGAGCCGATGGCCGCCGCCATCGGCGCCGGCTTGCCGATCCAGGAGCCCGGGGGCAACATGATCGTGGACATCGGCGGGGGCACGACGGAAGTGGCCGTCATCTCGCTGTCCGGGATCGTGTACTCGAAGTCGGTGCGTATCGCCGGCGACGAGATGGATGAGGCGATCGTGCAATACATCAAGAAGCACTACAACCTGCTCGTAGGCGAGCGGCGCGCCGAGGAGATCAAGGTGACGCTGGGCTCCGCCTATCCCATGGGCGGCGACCGGCGGACGATGGAAGTGAAGGGGCGCGACCTCATCGACGGCATCCCCAAGACCATCGTGATCACCGACGAGGAGATTCGTGAAGCGCTGCGGGAGCCCGTCATGACCATCGTGGAGACGGTGCGCACGTGCCTGGAGCGCACGCCGCCGGAGCTGGCGGCCGACATCGTGGACAAGGGTATCGTGATCACGGGCGGCGGCGCGCTGCTGCGCGGTCTCGATCACCTGCTGCGCCAGGAGACGAACCTGCCCGTCACACAGGGCGAGGATCCGCTCTCCTGCGTCGCGCTGGGAACGGGGAAAGTGCTCGATGAGCTCGACCTGCTGAAGAAGGTCGCCATCCCCGCCTAGACGGCGTTCCGTCCGAGGGGTCGAAAGGTGAAGATTCGCTCGTTCGTACTGCTGGGGATCGTGGCCGGCGTCTGCCTTTTGCTCCTGACGCTTCAAATGCGCGGTCGCGCCGCCGGCACCTCCGACGCGCTCGCCTTTTTCACGACGCCCGTGCAGACGGTCCTCGCCCGCGTCAACCGCGCCGCCTTCGGTGTGTGGTCGACGTACGTCGACTGGAAGAGCGTGCGCTCCGAGAACCGGCGCCTGCGCGATGAGGCGCAACAGTTGCGCGTGGCCGCGCTCCAGGTGGTGGAGACGTCCGAAGAAAACCGCCGCCTCCGCCGTCTGTTGAAGCTGAAAGAGTCGCTGCCGCTGCAGACGCTCTCCGGCGAGATCATCGCGAGAGAATGGGGTGGCTGGGTGCGCTCGTTGACCGTCAACCGGGGCCGGAGCGATCAGGTGGCGCGCATGACGGCCGTCATCGGTCCCGATGGGCTCATCGGACGCATCGTGGACGTGCGTCCCGGCTCCTCGGTAGTGCAGGTGCTGACGGACCCCGCGTCCACCGTGGGCGCGCACGTCGTGCGCACGCGCACGCCGGGCATGGTGGAAGGCGAGGCGCGTGGCACCATCCGCTTCAAGTACATGGCGCGCGACGGCAGCGGCATCCAGGTGGGGGACGTTGTCGTCACCTCCGGCACGGGCGGACTCTTCCCGCGCGGGCTGCCTGTCGGGCGCGTGCGCGCCATCGATGATCGCGGCTCCGCGCTCTTCCACTACGCGCAGATCTCGCCCGCGGTGGACTTCGCGCGCATCGACGAGGTGCTCCTGCTCACCGGCGACGGCGCTCGTGACGTGGCCGGCTTCTTCCAGGAGGGGCAATGACGCGGACGCTGCTGGCGGTGGCGGTCTTGGGCGGTGGTGTCGTCCACGCCGCGCTCGGCCCCGTCCTGCGCGTCGTCGACGTCGCTCCCGACATCCCGCTCATCGTGGTGGTGCTCCTCGCCCTGCGCCGGGGTCCTGAATTCGGCTGCGCGGCGGGCTTCGTGGCCGGGCTGCTCCAGGACACGGCGACGGGCGGGCTCATCGGCGTGCAGGCGCTCACGAAGGCCGTCATCGGCTTTGCCATCGGCGGCGCGGGCGGGCGGTTGAGCGTGACGCAGCCGCTCGTGCAGGTGCCGGGCCTCGTGCTGCTCACCATCGCGGAGGGGCTCGCGCGCTTCGCGCTCCTGCAGCTCTTCCGCTTTCCTGCGCCCTTCGGTGAGCTGATGACGTACGTGGTGCTCCCGCAGGCGCTCTACAACGGCTTCCTCGGCGCCGCTCTCGTACTCGCGCTCACCTGGACGCAGTCGATCAAGAAGGCCGCATGACCCGTCGCCCCTCCGGCCTTCGCCGTTCCGCATTCCCGGAGCGGCGTGACTCCGGCCAGCGCCGCGTCATGGTGATGTCGGCGATGGTGTGCGGGGCGCTCATCGCCATCGTGTGCCAGCTCTGGTACCTGCAGGTCCTCGAGGGCGGGCGTTTTCAGGAGGCCTCGGACAAGAACCGAATCCGCATCCGGCCCATCGCGGCGCCGCGCGGCATCCTGTTCGACCGCACGGGGGCGCCGCTCGTCGACAACCGGCCCGCCTTCACCCTCTCGCTGATTCCTCGCGAGCTCGAGCGCGACGTGGCGCGCCGGGACGCCTCCCTCGGCCGTCTCTCCGCGCTCATGCATATCCCGTATCAGGAGCTGCTGGACGCCGTGACGCGCGTCTCTCCGGAATCCTTCCTGCCCGTGCGCCTGCGGCGCGGCCTCACGATGGAGGACGTGGCGAAGGTGGAGGAGTGGAAGCTCGAGTTGCCGGGCGTCATCGTGGAGGTAGAGCCGCAGCGCGCGTACCCGACGAGCCGATTCGCCGCCCACCTCCTCGGCTACGTGCGCGAAGCGAGTGACGAGCAGCTCAAGGGCGGGCGCTATCGCCGCGGCGACATGGTGGGCCAGAGCGGGCTCGAGCGGCTGCTGGACGAGTTCCTGCGGGGCAAGGACGGGGGCGAGCGCATCGAGGTGGACGCCATGGGCCGCCCCGTGCGCCTCATCCAGTCCACGGAGCCGCATCCGGGCGCGCAGGTCATCACCACGGTGGACCGGCGCATCCAGGAGGCGGCCGAGCGCGCGATGGACGGGCACGCGGGCTCCGTCGTCGTCATGGACCCGCGCAACGGGGACGTGCTCGCGATGGTGTCCACGCCCGCCTTCGAGATCGATCAGTTCACCGGCACCATTCAGGCGGATGCGTGGCGGCGTGTCGTGCAGGATCCCGATCATCCGCTGCTCAACCGGACGATCCAGAGCATGTACGCGCCCGGCTCCATCTTCAAGATCGTGGTGGCGGCGGCCGGGCTGCAGGAAGGCACCATCACGCCCGGGGATCGTACGCATTGCACCGGCGAGTTCCATCTGGGGGCGTGGACCTTCAAGGACTGGAAGAAAGAGGGCCACGGCACCGTCGATCTCATGGGTGCCATGCGCCAGTCGTGCAACATCTATTTCTACGAGAAGGGTCTGAAGATCACGGGCTCCGTCATCGCGAAGTACGCCGGCATGTTCGGCCTGGGCCGCCCCACGGGCATCGATCTCCTCGGCGAGCGCTTCGGTCTCATCCCGCAGGCGAAGATCCGCAAGGGTCGGAGCGCCGCCGCCTTCCACGCGGCCGACACCGTGAACATGTCCATCGGCCAGGGCCAGGTGCTGGTGACGCCCATGCAGGTGGCGCGCTTCATGTCCGCCGTCGCCAACGGGGGCGTGCTCTGGAAGCCGCGTCTCGTGCAGCGCATCGAGCGTCCGGAGCGCGGTGTGGTGTGGAGCGATGCGGGCACCGTCAACGGGCACGTGGATCTGTCGCCCGCGGTGTGGGCCTTCCTGCGCCAGAGCCTGTGGGCGGTCGTCAACGACGGCGGCACGGGCGCCGCCGCTCGCATCCCGGGCCTCGACATCGCAGGCAAGACGGGCACCGCGCAGATGATCGCCAACTCCAAGGCCGAGAAGGGGCAGGACCACGCGTGGTTCGCCTCCTTCGCGCCTGCCAACGCAGCGGAGGTGGTGGTGGTGGTGATGGTAGAGCGCGGCGGCAAGGGCGGCCAGGTGGCGGCGCCCATGGCGCGCAAGATCCTGAACGCGATCTTCCTCGAGAAAGTCGCCTCCGTCGACCTCGGCGGCTAGCGTCGTCCCCACTGCACGTCCAGTGATCCGATGATCCGTATTGATCGGCGCCTGTTGCAGAACGTGGACTGGGTGCTTCTCGGCGCCACCGTCGCTCTCGTCGCCCTCAGCATCACCACGCTCTCCTCCCTGCACGTGGGCCGCGCGGGCGGCACCGTCGTCCTGCGACAGCTGATGTGGTTCGGCGTGGGCATGGTGGCATTGGTCGTGGTGGCGAGCATCGATTACAAGCGCATGGTCCGCGCCGCGCCCGTCTTCTACCTGGCAGGTCTGGCGGGGCTGGTGGCCGTGTTCGTCATCGGACGCACGGTGTCGGGCGCGCGGCGCTGGATCCTGCTCGGACCCCTGTCGGTACAGCCGTCGGAAGTTTTCAAGTTCTGCTTCGTGCTCATGATCGCGTGGTTCCTGACGTCGCGATGGGCGCAGCCCGTGAGCAAGACCACGCTCGCGCTGGTGGCCCCGCTTCTCGTCGTCCCCGTCGTGCTGATCATCAAGCAGCCCGACCTCGGTACCGCGCTCCTGCTCGTCCCCGTTCTGGTGGCCCTGCTCGTCGGCGCCGGGATGCGATTGCGGCTGCTCGGAGGACTCGGTCTTGCCGCGCTGTCCGCGATGCCCCTGGTGTGGTTCGCGCTCAGGGAATACCAACGGGAGCGGATTCTGGTGTTCCTGGACCCGTTTCGCGATCCTCTCGGGAGCGCGTACAACGTGATCCAGGCGAAAATCGCGATTGGGTCAGGGCAGCTCCTGGGCAAGGGCGTGGCGGGCGCCACGCAGAGCCAGCTCGCCTTTCTTCCGGAGCGCCATACGGATTTCATCTTCGCCGTATTCGCAGAGACGTGGGGGTTCGTCGGCTGTCTCGTGCTGCTCACGTGCTACACGCTGCTGCTGCTCCGCGGGTTCGACATCGCGGCCTCGGCGCGTGAGCCCGTCGGACGCCTGGTGGCGCTGGGGGTCACCGCCCTCTTCGCCACCCAGGTGCTCGTCAACGTGGGCATGGTCACCGGCCTCCTGCCGGTGGTGGGCATTCCGCTGCCGTTGATGAGCTATGGCGGCACGTCCATGCTGATCTCCCTGATGGCACTCGGGCTCCTCCTGTCCGTGCGAATGCGGCAGTTCCAGTGAGACGCGGAAGCCGCCCTTCGAAGGCTCCCGCGTCAGCGAGGTGCTGCCGTGAGCAAACGTATCGTGGTGAACGCGGGTGTGATCGAGACCCGCGTCGCCGTCCAGGAAGGTAACCTCCTCACCGACCTCTACCTCGAGCGGCACCGCCACCGCTCGATCGTCGGCAGTGTGTACAAGGGCACGGTGACGAACGTGCTGCCCGGCATGCAGGCGGCGTTCGTCGACATCGGCCTTGCCAAGGACGCCTTTCTCTACGCGGGTGACTACACCGCCAACACCGGCGACGACGCGCAGGCGATGGCGACGAACGGTGACGAGGACGCCGACGTCGAGGTGGACGAGGCGGAGCCGCCCCGGCGCGAGGCGGTGGGTCCCATCGAAGAGATGCTGCGCAAGGGCCAGGAGGTCCTCGTGCAGGTGGCCAAGGAGCCGCTCGGCACCAAGGGCGCGCGCGTGACGTCGTTCATCTCCATCCCCGGGCGCTACGTCGTCTACATGCCCCAGGCGCGCCACGTGGGCGTGTCACGCCGCATCCGCGACGAGCGCGAGCGCGACCGCCTGCGCGCCACGCTGCGCGCGCAGGCGCTGCCGCCGGGCGGCTTCATCCTGCGCACCAATGACGAGGGCAAGGGTGACGCCGAGTTCGCCGCCGACGTGGAATTCCTCAGCCGTCTGTGGTCGCAGATCCACGCGCGCTTCGAGCAGGCGGCGTCGCCCGCCGTTCTCCACGAGGAGGGTGATCTCATCTTCCGCGTGGTGCGCGACCTCTTCTCGCCGGAGGTCGACGAGTTCGTCGTGGACAGCCGCGAGGTGCACGACAAGTGCCTGCGCTACGTGGAGACGCTCGTGCCCGCCCTCGCCGAGCGCGTGCGACTCTACACGGAGCGCCCCCCCATCTTCGACAGCTTCGGCATCGAGAAGGAGATCGAGAAGGCGCTGCGCCGGCGCGTGTGGCTGAAGTCCGGGGGCTACATCGTCATCGACCACACGGAGGCGCTCGTCTCCATCGACGTGAACACGGGCAAGTACGTCGGCAAGCGCGACTTCGAGCAGACGGTGCTGAAGATCAACATGGAGGCGGTGGGCGAGGTGGTCCGGCAGATCCGCCTTCGTGACCTGGGCGGCATCATCATCATCGACTTCATCGACATGGAAGTGCTCGAGCACCGCGACCAGGTCTACAAGGCCCTCACGCGCGCCCTCGCCGACGACAAGGCGCGCACCAACGTGCTCGAGATCTCGGAGCTCGGCCTCGTGGAGATGACGCGCAAGCGCGTGCGCCAGGACCTGCGCGCGCTCCTCACCGTGCAGTGCCCGTGCTGCCGGGCCGCCGGCGTCGTGAAGTCGGAGGAGACGCTGGCGGCGGAAGTGTTTCGCGCCATCCACGCCAAGGTGGCTTCGGAGCCGCCCGTGCCGGGGCGGGAGATCGCGGTGCGCGTGCATCCGGAGCTGCAGTCGTATCTGGACGGCGAAGGACGATCGGAGCTGCAGCGCCTGGAGGCAGCGCTCGACATCCGGGTGAGCCTGCAGGGGGCGCCGAACCAGCCGCGCGACGAGTTCGAGGTTCGTCTGCGTTAGCTACGTTGGTGGCCCTGCCCGTGCGCGACGCTCTGTCGTCGCTGCGGCTCCTCTTGGCGCGCCCCGCCCCGTCGCGCACTACAGTTCGCCCCACGCGCCGCGACGCTCTGTCGTCGCTCGGCTCCTCTTGGCACGCCCCGCCCCGTCGCGCACTACGGGTCGCCTCACGCGCCGTTACGCTGTCTGTCGTCGCTGCGGCCTCGCCGCCGTTCTCTGTATCGTCGTGGCGGCCCCTGTGGCTTCCCGACGCACTGGGGCTTCGGCGCGCGGTCTTTTTGACGTGGTTTCGGTGTAGCATCCGGGCGATGAGCGGTGGGATGCCGGTGCTTCCGACTTCTGTGGTGGGGTCGCATGCGTTGCCGGCCTGGATGTATCTGGTGAGGGAGGCGAGGGACGGGCAGAGGCTGGGGGCGACGGACGTGCAGGAGTGTCATGACGACGCGGTGCGGATTGCGATCCGGGATCAGATCGAGGCGGGCATCGATGTCATCTCCGACGGCGAGATGCGACGGACCATGTTCATCCGGGGGTTCTACGAGCGACTGACGGGACTGAAGCCGCTCCCCGTCGCCCGGCGGCTGGGGCCGCCCAACTACGATTCGCACTGCCCGTACGACGTGGTGGGCCGCGTGGAGGCGCCGGCGGGCCTGGGCGTCGCGGACGAGTTTCGCTTCGCGCGCGCGCACGCCGATCGCCCGCTGCGCGTGGCCATCCCGGGACCGCTCACCCTGCTCATGCCGTTGCGACGAGGGGGCCCGTATACGAGCGAAGACTCGCTCGTCGCGGACGTGGTGGCCATTGTCAACCGCGAGCTGCGCGCGCTCGTGGAGGCGGGCTGCGAGCTCGTGCAGATCGACGAGCCGAACTACGTGATGGCGGCGGGCAAGCACCACGTGCTGCGCGCGGGGCCCGAGGCGATGCTGGCGGCACTGCGCGCGGCGGTGGAGGGTGTGCGCGCGAAGAAGGCGCTGCACGTCTGCTTCGGCAACGCGCACAATAACTCATTCGCGGCGCCGCGCCACTACCGGCCGCTCTTTCCCGCTCTCCTCGACGCCCCCGTGGACCAGTTCGTGTTCGAGTACGCCAACCGTGAGATGGCGGAGATCGCGCTGTGGTCCGAGTTCCCCACCGGCAAGGAGGTCGCGGTAGGCGTGGTCGACGTCAAGGCCTTCCGGGTGGAGTCCGCCGACGACGTGGCGAAGCGCGTGCGGCTGGCGCTCGCGCACGTGCCCGCGGAGCGTCTGTGGCTCGTCCCCGATTGCGGGCTGTGGGAGACGCCGCGGTGGGTGGCCGTCTCCAAGCTCCGCTCGTTGGTGGAAGCCGCGCGTCTCGTGCGTCGCGAGCTCTCGGGCCGAGCGTGATGGCGGCCGCGCGCACCTCGCCCTCGAGGATCAGCGCGCAGAAGATCATCGCCGATCTTCGCCTCGCTGCGAAGAAGGGGGACCGCGCAGCACTCGCCGTCGCCCTCGACCGCATGCGCACGCTCGCGATGTCGCCCAAGTACTGGGAGAAGTACCTCATGCTGCTGCGCAACCCTCACGCGCGCCTCGTCGACCTTCTCGTCCTCAAACAGGGTGAGCGTATCGCGCACCAGAAGGGCTGGAAGCTGCCGAAGACACCGCCGGCGCCACCTTCCAAGACGCGCAAGAGCAAGAAGGCGTCAGGCCGCGCGCGTACGGCGGCCTCGACGTCGCAGCAACCGTCACTCTTCGAGTGACGCGCGCCTTCGTCATCGTGAATCCCGCTGCCGGCGGGGGTCGCACGGGCCGGCTGTGGCCGTCTCTGCGCGACGAGCTTCGCCGGCGCGGATTCACGTTCGACTTCGCGCTCACCTCGGCTCCGTCGGA